>CAZJJT010000308.1:0-5876 GCA_964546395.1 uncultured Fibrobacterota bacterium | reverse complement strand
CCAGTCGGTCATCGGTGACGTGGGGACACAGCGGCTGAAGGTGTCGTTCAAGCTGGCGCCCTACCTGTTCATCGAGGGCGAGACCGATGCCCAGGAAAACGCCGGGGTCGACCTCCGGACCAAGTTCAGCTTCTGAGCATGATGCCCATGGCCACGCACTCCTCCCCCACGTTCCTTCGACTCGGCCCCGTCCTGCTGCTCGCACTTTGCGCGGTGTCCGAGGCGCGCGACAGAACCCCCCGCGTGCGGCCGTGGCGCATCCGGAGTGTCGACTTCTCCGGCAACTGCACCTTCTCACGCCGCATCCTGCTCGACCGCATGGTCAGTACCCCCTCACGCTTCATCAATCGCGTGCCCTTCTCGCAGAAGGTGCTCGAAGACGATGTGCGGGTGCTCAATTCGTTCTACCACAACCAGGGGTTCCTGCAGGCGAGCGTGAAGGTACATCACACGATGTTCGATTCCACGCGCAAGCGCGTGTCAATCGTGCTGCTCGTGGAAGAGCATCAGCGCACCTACGTCGGGAACATCACCTGCACCGGCCCTTCCGCAATCGGCGCCGCCCAGCTTCTCGGCGTGGCTCGCACTGCGAGGGGCAAACCCCTGCTGTCCACCGTGGTGGAGGATGACGGCGGGAGGATGGTGTCGCGCTACGGCAAGCGGGGGTTCCTCCAGGCAACCGTGCGTCCGTCAGTGGCCCTGCGCGACAGCGGGGACACGGCTGACGTGGCGTTCGATGTGGCGGAGGACGGCGTATCGTACGCGGGGGACATCACGATATCGGGGCTTGACAAGGTGCGCACCCGCCTGGTACAGCGCGAACTGCGGTTCAGCACCGGTGACACGCTCACTACCACGGCCATACGCGCCTCAATCGACGGGCTCTACCGGACCGGCCTGTTCACGCGCGCCTCCATCATCCCGCTGCTGCGTGACTCCACGACAGGCCGGCAAGTGCCCGACCCGGAGAAAACGGTCTCGGTGGTCCTTTCGGAGCACGACATGTTCGATATCGGCACCGGCATCGGCTTTGCCACCGACGATCAGTTGCGCGGCTCATTCGACGTCGCCTATCGCAACCTGTTCAGTCTCGGCAAGCGCATCGGGCTGCGCGGTGAAGCCAGTTTCCGGACACAGCGTACCGAAATCGTCTACACCGACCCGCGCTTCCTCTCACTCCCCGCCCGGCTTGATATGGGTGGGCACTACGGACACTACGATGAGGAAGCGTACGAGGCGATCATCGGTGGCGTGAATGCAGCGCTCACGTTCCCGACTACGTACCATGTCGAGTACCGGGCGCGACTGCGCGCCGAGGATGTCACGTACCTGAGCGCACAGACCGGGGAGGCCAAGCCCACACAGAGCGTGATGGGACGGGTCACCTACGACACCCGCAACGACCCCTTCGCGCCTTCCGCCGGCGCATACGTTTCCCTGCAGGGCGAGTTCGCCGGTCTCGGCGGCGCCCGAAGCAACCAGTTTCTCCGCGGTATCCTCAACCTGCGCATCCATCACGCGTGGCGTACACGCACCGTGGTTTCCGCCGCGGCGAAGGTCGGGTATGAGCACGAAGTGCTGGGAAGCGCCGAGGTGCCCGTGCACGAGCGGTTCTACGCCGGTGGCAACAGCTCAATCCGCGGCTTCCGCACACGCATGGTCGGACCACTCGACCACTCCACAGACGAACCGAAGCCGCTTGGCGGAAGACTCCTCATAGAACTGCATCCGCTCGAACTCCGCGCGCAGGTCTACAAAGCGCTCCACGCCACCCTGTTCTTCGACTGCGGCAACGTGTTCGAACGCCATACCGAGGTCGGTCTCCGGCAGCTCCGGTATGCTGTCGGCGGAGGACTCAGTCTCCGCACCGCAATCGGTGTCGTGCGCGCCGAAGCCGGGTTCCCGCTGGACCGAAGGGTATCTGAGCCCTGGGTCTGGCCCCACATCGATATCGGCTACGCCTTCTGAGCACCCACGGAGCACCCGCGTGAGAACAAGCGACTTCTCCTACGACCTTCCCCCTGAACTCATCGCCCAGCGCCCCGCGGCGTGCCGTGACCACTCCCGACTCCTCTGTCTCCAGCGCGCCACCGGAAGTGCCTCGCACCGAGTGTTCAGCGAGCTTACCTCGCTGCTGCGGGACGGCGATCGGCTCGTGATCAACGATACCCGCGTGAGACCGGCCCGCGTGTACTGCCGCCGCGACAGCGGGGGCCGCGTGGAAGTGCTGTTCCTTGCACCGCGCGCCGACGGGAGCTGGACGGCCCTGGTCCGGCCCGGGCGAAGCATGCGGGCAGGCAGTGAAGCGGGTGTGGAGGGGTGCCCCCAGGATCGGCTCAAGGTTGATGAGGTACTGCCCGATGGCGAGAGGGTTATCTCTATTATTGACAAATCGTTACACGACAGCATCGAAACGGTGATGGAGACGCACGGCCTCCCGCCGCTCCCGCCGTACGTGGCCCGCCCCGCCGAGCCCGGAGACCGGGAGCGGTACCAGACCGTCTACGCCCGCGAACCGGGCGCGGTGGCAGCACCCACCGCCGGGCTCCACTTCACTCCTGCCCTCATGGAGTCGCTCGAGGCCAGCGGCATCGCCATCAGCCGACTCACGCTGCATGTGGGGTTGGGCACATTCAAGCCGGTCACCGAAGAGGACCCACTCAGGCATGAAATCCATACCGAGTGGTTCCATCTGCCGGACGCAACAGTACGGGACATTGTGCAGACGAAGCAGGATGGCGGCCGGGTGGTGGCCGTAGGGACCACCTCGGTCCGGGTACTCGAGTACTGCTGGCGTGGTGGATCCCCCCGTGGCGCACAGCGGGGCAACTGCGACCTCTACATACTACCGGGATTCGAGTTCCGCGTGGTGGACGCCCTGATCACCAACTTCCACCTTCCCCGCTCGACCCTGCTGATGCTGGTGTCGGCATTCGCAGGAAGGGAACGGGTGCTCAGGGCCTACCAGGAAGCCGTCGAGAAGCGCTACCGCTTCTACAGCTACGGCGACGCCATGTTCATCTACTGAAGCGACTGCTGCTGCGCCTCCCCACCTTCGGCCTCGCCGATCTCCTCGGCTTCAACCTGCTGCGCCGGTTCCTCTGCGTCTTCCTCTTCCTCGTCGCCCATCCCGTGCGGCAGCAGGCGGAGTGTCTCGTCGAGGTACGACTGCAGAGCGTTCGGCTTCGAACGCAGGTACTCCAGCAGGTGCTCGGTCTGCGCGGTGTCAAGCAGGATCCGGGTCTGGCGGTTGATGCGGGCCTTGTAGTTCCAGCCCTTCAGGACTTCCTCATCGATGACGAATGCGTCCTCGAGCGACACGAAATGCACTTCGTCGGACTGCAGGGCTACGCATGACGGGACATCGAGACATTCGTAGTCTCTGCAGTGGCGGATATGGATCTTGCGCGCATCCGCCGTCCTCACCACATGGTAGTACCCGGTCACGATCACCTTGTCGGTGTATTCGGGCTTCGCGCCGCAGTACTTCGTGGAGAAGAACAGGTACCTGGCCTTGTTCTTCACGAACGCTGCCCGCACCTTCGGCCGCGAGCATGAATACAGCCCGTACGTGCCGCTCTCGTAGTTGGGCTCCGGCGGTACTGCCGAGTCGAGATCCTCAGGGACCTCGCGAATGGGCATCTCCGAGACAGGGTCGGATACGTAATACACCACCATGCCTGTGGCCGAGGCCCGGTAATCCTGCCAGTTGGCACTCTCAACCGGAAACGGCACCCTCAATCCGGCCATATGATACTCCTTGTGGTTCGCGGAGGCGAACCGGTAGACAAAAAAGAAAGCCCGCATGCGAACATGCGAGCCTACACCTTCACCGCAATCAAAATACCCACTGCCACCCGGTTCAGTCAACACCGCGGCGTGGTCCTGCCGCCCGCTGGAACGCCGAGGGACTCACGCCCTGCGTGCGACGAAACAGCCGCGAAAGGTAGTACTGGTCGGCGAGACCGACCCTGTCAGCGGTTTCCTTCACACTGAACCCCATCAGCAGCAGCTCCCGCGCGCGCGCCATGCGGAGGTCGATGAGATAGCGCACCGGGCTCATCCCCATGCGCTCGGCAAACAGACGTCGCAGGTGGTCGGCCGACAGGGGCAGCTCCGCCAGCGCATCCTGCACCCTGAACGAAGGGTTCTCGAGATTGCCCGTGATGATGCGTGCCAGGCGCGCGATCAGGCGTTCGTGCGGGTCGTGTTTGAGGTGCTCGTCAAGGTACATCATGAACACGCTGAACAGGTTCCGCAGTATCAGGGCCGACACTGGCCGCTTCAGGCGGTGCTCCACCTGTATGATCGGCACCAGCGCGAACATCGGGTGCTCGGGGTACAACTGCAGCACCGGCACCTCTGCCTCCGCGTGGAGATCCCCGAGCGCAACCCACATGTTGCGGAAGCCCCCCGCTGACACTTCGGAGTGCACGGCCCCCGGGGGTGTACACACTACCGTGCCCGGACGGAATGCGATCGCCCTGCCGTCCACCGTCAGCGTTCCCGTGCCCTCCGTGTAGAGTACCACCTCCCAGTGCGTATGCGCATGGGCCCTGAACTCGTGTGCCGTGCGCAGCATCCCGCCGCTCATCACCAGTGACGGCACCGCGGTCGACCCCCGCGAGAAGGGAGCTGTGGGAGTACTGCGCATGCCCGGAATATCGGTTTTGTCCATCCCAAAGTCAATGCAATCCATTCTACATCAAGGGTGCATGGGGTATCTTTGCAGTGCTTCCGTCCATCCCGGACGAAGTGGGAGGCAGTGCGATGAAGACGGCAGTCAACGGCACCGTGTGGGGCGCGTTGTCGAAGGTGCTCGGAAGCAAGCACGGTTGGCAGGATATCGTGGCGCAGGCAGCGGAGGCAGGCTACGAGGGAATCGAGATGGGCGGAACCGAGAAATCGCTCGGGAAGGCCGCCGACACCCGTGCATTCATCGAGAAGCACGGGCTGCAGATCGCCGCCTGGTTCGCCAATGTCACGTACAACCCGTATCCACCCAACACCGCCTCCTACCAGGAGTCGATCCGCTACGCCGCCGACCTCGGCGTTGACACGGTCACGGTCTGCGGCGGGTTCATGCCGAATCAACGTCGCAACACATACCCGTTCGACTACGACATGTTCGCCGGGAACCTCGGCAAAGCCATGCGGTTCGCCCGGAAGCTGGGGATCACCCTCGCCTACCATCCCCACCGCGGGTCCGTGGTCGAAACCATCGCCGAGACCAGAGCCATGGTCAAGCGGCTCCCCTCAATGAGGCTCTGCATTGATACGGCACACCTCGAAGCATGCGGTGAGGACGTGCAGAAGTTCATCGCTGCATTCGCGCCGCGGATCGTCGCCACCCACATCAAGGACTACTCCTGGAAGCGCGACTCGTTCGTGGAACCGGCGAAAGGTGACGGGAAGTTGGATGTCGGGAAGGCGATTGCCGCGCTGCGCAGACGGGGGTACGACGGGTGGTACACGATAGAGCTCGACAAGGCCTGGGACAAGTTCCCCGAACGGCCCGAGCCGCTCGTGGTCGCGAAGCGGTGCCGGCGGTTCCTCGCCCGGCTCGGAGCCTGAACCAACACAGGACTATGGTACTCGCATGAACACGCAGAACGCCCCCCTGCAGGTCACCATCGGCTTCCTGCCCACTTACCGGTTCCGCTACTCCGACTGGTGCGCCCGCATGCACCGCGAAAATCGTGCGGCGCTTGCGGCGACACCAGGCGTGGTGGTGGTTGACGTGCCTGCGGGTGACAGTGAGGGACACGTGCCCAACGGGGCCGTGCACAACCTCGGTGAGGCCGAGACGGCGGCGAAGCTCTTCCGGAGTCGCGGGGTGGATGGCGTGGTTATCTGTCCGCTGGACTTCGGTGATG
>CAZJJT010000307.1:0-5895 GCA_964546395.1 uncultured Fibrobacterota bacterium | reverse complement strand
TGGCGACGCAGAACCCGATAGAGCAGGAGGGCACGTACCCGCTGCCCGAAGCCCAGCAGGACCGGTTCATGTTCTCACTCGAGATCGGCTATCCGAGCGCGGAGGAAGAGGTCCAGATCGCGCGCGCGACCACACAGCGACGCGACGTGGATATCAGGGCTGTGGCGGACGGCGCTGCACTCGCCGAGTACCGCGACCTGGTGTGGCGCGTGCCGGTGGCCGATTCGGTGGTGAAGGCGGCGGTGTCGCTGGCACGTGCCACGCGTCCTGCCGACAGTACCTGCCCGGCTGATGTCAAGCAGTGCATCACGTGGGGCGCCGGACCGCGCGCTTCGCAATACCTCGTGCTGGCAGCCAAGGCGTACGCGCTGCTCGACAACCGACCGACACCCGATGTCAGTGATATCCGCCGGGCCGCGCACAACGTTCTTCGCCACCGCATCGTACGTTCGTTCCACGCCGAGGTAGAGGGGACCAGCGCCGGTGATCTGGTGAGCATGCTGCTCGAGGCGGTCCCCGCGATGAAGGCGTAGGAGCGTAACCACCGTAAGCAAGGAGTGATGACATGGCGAACGACTGCCTGTTCTGCAAGATCGCCAACGGTGATATCCCGGCCGACAAGGTGTACGAGGACGATGCGACGGTGGTATTCAGGGATATCGGGCCCAAGGCGCCCGTGCACCTGCTCGCGATTCCGCGCGAGCACTACGACGCCGTGCACCACGTGCCGGCGGAGAAGACCGCGGTGATCGCGAAGCTGTTCGAAACGGTGTCGAGGGTCGTGGTGCAGGAGAAGCTGACCACGAAGGGCTACCGGCTGGTGATCAACTCCGGAGAGGATGCCGGTCAGGCCGTGCCCCACATCCACGTGCATATCCTTGCCGGCCGGCCACTCGCCTGGCCGCCGGGGTAGCTGCATCGCTCAGCGACTGGCCCCCGTGCCGTCAGCCCGTCTTCCGCAGCACGACGTGGGTCCGGTCGTTGTCGGTGTTGTACCAGAGCAGCAGGTAACCGTTGTCATTTGTCAGGCACTCCCTGAACGTACGCTTGTGTGAGCATGGGCGGACGCGGTGGTGTCGCAGGCGGGCTTCCCTGAGCATCTGCCTCATCATGCCGGTAGTGCTGCGCGAATGCTGACTCATGGCTCTCTCCGCAGGGATGGAGTGAGGAGGAACCGGACGGGGGCGCTACGCCGCTGCACCGCCCCCGCCCGCCGTTACCGTCTACTGCATCTGCTTGCGCAGGAACGTCGGCACATCCATGTCGTCTTCGTAGTGCGTTATCACCTGCCCCTTCGAGACGAACACCTGTGCCTCGCGACGCTGCTGCTCGCGCTTGAGGAACGAAGGCACATCCAGCGACGACTGGCGCTCGCCGGCGCAGTCGCCCTCGGCGCCGTGTTCGGCCGCCTCGCCCCGTCCGCCGTCCTCTACGCGCATCACCGCTGCCTCCTGCTCCTCCATCTCCTCGTTCTCCCGCCGCGCTTCCGGCTCCGCTATCGGCGTCACCCGCGCGACAGGCGCTTCCTGGCTCACCTGGACCTGGGGCGCCACCAGCGAGAACGACATCTGCTCCGCCTTCGGCTCCGGCGCCTTGTTGGTGAGCAGTGAGAGCTTCGGACGCGCCAGAGGCGCCGCAGGCGCTCGTTCAGCCGACTGCTGCACGGTCGACTCGTTGAACCCCGTTGCGATCACGGTCACGCGCACCCGATTGCTCATCGTGGGATCGGTTACCGCACCGAAGATGATGTTGGCCTCGGCCTCCTCGCCCACCGCGTTGTAGATGGTCTGCGTGGCATCAGACACGTCGTACAGCGTCATGTCTTCGCCGCCGCAGATGTTGATCAGGATACCGCGCGCGCCAACGATACTGATGTCGTCGAGCAGCGGGCTGTGGATCGCGCCCTCGGCCGCGGCGACCGCCCGGTCGTCGCCCTCCGCCTCACCCGTCCCCATCAGCGCATCCCCCATCCCCTTCATGATCGTCTTAACATCCGCGAAGTCGAGGTTGACAAGACCGGGAACGCTAATCAGATCGGAGATACCGCGGGTCGCCTGGTAGAGCACGTCATCCGCCGTGCGGAACGCGTCCAGCAGCGGCGTCTTGCGGTCCACCACCGACATCAGCTTCTGGTTGGGGATCACGATAATCGTATCGACGAACCGCCGCAACTCCTCGATGCCCTTCCGTGCGTTGCGGTCGCGGATCTTGCCTTCGAACAGAAACGGCCGCGTCACGATGGCAACGGTGAGGATGTCGAGTTCGCGCGCCACCTCTGCCACTACCGGCGCGCCACCCGTACCCGTGCCGCCCCCCATGCCAGCGGTAACGAACACCATGTCGGCGCCTTCAAGCACGCTGGTGATCCGTTCCCGGTCCTCCTCGACCGCAAGACGGCCTATCTCGGGATTGGCGCCCGCCCCGAGTCCTTTCGTGATCCGCTCACCAACCTGGATCCGCACCGAGGCCTGGTTGCTCTCCAGAGCCATGGCATCGGTGTTTACCGCGATGAACTCCACGCCGCTCAGCCCCGCGTTGACCATTCGGTTCACCGCGTTGCCACCTGCTCCGCCAACTCCCACGACCTTCATCTTCGCGCGAGCGTCGAAGGTCTCGTCAAGCGTGAACACCATGTGTACCCCCTTCTGGGTAGTGAAAGTGAACTGTCTGCGTGCGTACTATCAGAAGAACTCCCTGACCCATGCTTTCATCCTGACGAAGATCCTGTGGAACGTGTCGTCCCCGCCCATCCCACGGCGGCCCTTGACCTTGCGCGCCTCCTCCATGGCGTACATGCAGAGCCCCACACCCGTGGCATGGATCGGTGAAGCAGCCGCTTCCTTGAGTCCGCCGAATCCGCGCGGCATGCCGATTTTCACCGGCATCTCAAGCACCTTCTCGGCCAATTCCTGCATCCCCTCCATCAGCGAACACCCGCCGGTCAACACCACACCGGCGCCCAGCATATCCGCGTATTCGCTTCGTTTGATCTCGCGCAGCGCCAGCGACAGGATCTCCTCGACACGCGGTTCGATAATCGACGACAGCACGGCCTTCGATGCCTCGCGCTGCTCACGACCACCCACGCCAGGCACGCTGAACCGCTCGTCGCCTTTCACCAGCGGCGCAAACGCACAGCCGTACTTCTTCTTGATCTCCTCTGCCTGGTCAACCGGCGTGCGCATACCAATGGCGATGTCGCTGGTGATGTTCTTGCCTCCCAGGCCCACGACCGCCGTGTGCCGAATGCTCTCTTCGAAGTAAATCGCGATGTCGGTGGTACCCCCGCCCATGTCGATTAGTGCGACCCCCAGTTCCTTCTCGTCGGGCTCCAGCACCGCACGGCACGAGGCCAGCGGTTCCAGCACCAGATCCGCAACCTTCAGGCCGGCCTTGTCTACACTCTTGCAGATGTTCTGCGCGCTCGTGACTGCACCTGTGATGATGTGCACCTGCGTTTCGAGCCGCACGCCGCTCATGCCGATAGGGTCCTTGATCCCCTTCTGGTCATCGACGATGTACTCCTGTGGAATAACGTGCAGGATCTCGCGGTCAAGCGGAATCGACACCGCCTTCGCCGCATCGATTGCCCTGATACGGTCGAGTTCGGCTATCTCGTGGTCCTCGTGCGATATCGCCACCACGCCCTTGCTGGTGAACGAACGGATGTGATCACCGGCGATGCCCACGTACACCGAGTCGACGTCCACCCCCGCCATCAACTCGGCTTCCTCCACCGACTTCTGAATCGAGTGCACGGTCTTCTCGATGTTCACCACCACCCCCTTGCGCAGCCCGTCGGAGGGCGAGACGCCCACACCGATTATCTTGAGCTCGCCCGTGGTGTCGAGTTCGCCGATGATACACGCGATCTTGGTGGTGCCGACATCAAGCCCTACGAATCTCGTGTCCTCCATCATGTCCTCCACACGCTTCCCCCCGCCGCACACGCAGCGGAGACGTACTGCGAGCCGTGTCTACCGCCCCGTCCCGCGCCGAACATAGGCCACGTTGCCGTGGCTCAAGCGAATCGCCCGCACCCGTCCACCCTCTTCTCCCGCAAGCACTTCCAGGAGCCGACGCAACTGGTCCAGGCGCTCCGTCATGTCACCGCTCGCGATCTCGATCAGCGCCGGATACCCCTCAAGTGTCATCCGCGCTGCATCCGGATCGCTCAAGTCAATCTGCGATACGTGGTGAATCCATTCCGGCCCCGAGCGGTCGAGCTCGCGCAACACGCACGAGAGACGCGACTGCGACGACGGCGTCAACCGCGCCAGTCCGTCAACCCCGGTCGTGTCCTGCAGACCCGATACCACGGGCAGCCGGGCGAATTCGCCCGCAGGAAGCGAGAAGAGCACTCCGGCAGCGTCGACCTGGTACACCTGTCCGACATTGACCAGCGCGATTGGCGTGCGTTCACGAACCTGCACGCGCACCCGCCCCGTGATGCCACGCCGCACGCGCACCCGTTCTACGAGCGGATTGGCGCAGAGCGCTTGCGCAACCTTCTTCGGATCCACGTCCAGCAGACTCATCCCGGCCGCTATCCCTGCCTGCGCAGCCACGGTGGCCGAGTCGAGGTCCTCGGCACCCGAGACTTCCACCGCTCTCACTGCGAACCGTTCGTCCGAACGCGCCCAGGTCTCCAGGCGGCGTACGCCAACCACCAGCGCCGTGGCACAGAGCGCAAGAGGCACTGCAAGCGCCAGCGCCATGCTCTGGCGCCGCGCTCCCTGGCGGGCCGCGCGCCCCCGCGGCGAACGCCTGTGGCCGCTTCCCTTGCGATTGGCGCCCTTACGCCTCGGCATGCCCCAACTCCTTGAGAACTTCCGGTGCCAGCGCGGTCACATCACCGGCACCCATCGTCACGATCAGGTCTCCGCTCCGCGCCATCGACGCCGCCCGCCGCGCTGCTTCACGACCCGAGGGCGCATGCCAGCAGGACGAGTGACCAGCCTCGGAGGTGAGCCGAACAATCTCCGCCGCACTCACGCCGGCGATCGGCTCTTCGCGCGCCGCGTAGATATCGAGCACGAACAACACGTCCGCACTCGCCAGGCTCTGCGCAAACGCCGCGAGAAAGTCGCGTGTTCGCGAATACAGGTGCGGCTGGAACAACACGATCACTCTCGCGGCCGCCGTTGCGCGGAGCGCGGCGAGGGATGCGCGGATCTCGGTGGGGTGGTGCGCGTAGTCATCGAACACCCGTACACCGCGTACCGTACCTGACAGTTCGAGACGGCGGCGCACGCCCGCGAAGGAACCCATCGCCGTGGCGATATCCCCGAACGGAACACCCATCCGGTGCGCAACCACCGCCGCCACCAGTGCGTTGCGCGCGTTGTGTTCGCCGGGCACGCGAAGAGCAAAGGCGCCCAGCGGACAGTCGCGCTCCGCAACCGTCACATGCGCCACGCCGCCGCGCAGTCCCATGGTACCACGGTAGGCGGCGCCTTCGTCCATTCCGCACGTGTACAGCGGCCGAGTGATTCGTTCTGTAATCGACCGCACCCCGGGATCATCGGTGCACACCACCACCGCACCGTAAAACGGTACGCTGTTGGCAAACGACACAAACGCGTCCCGTATGTCGCTCAGGTCACGGTAGCAGTCCAAATGGTCGGCCTCGATGTTCGTGATTGCCGCGACTGTCGGATACATGCTCAGGAATGACCGGTCGTACTCGTCGGCTTCGGTCACCAGCACGTGCCCCAGGCCCACCATCGCGTTGGATCCGGTCGCCACAAGTTCTCCGCCCACCAGCACGCTCGGCTCACGCCCGCCACAGCCCAGCACGTGCCCGAGCATCGCCGTGGTCGTGGTCTTGCCATGCGTCCCCGCAACGCCCACACTGACCGTACCGCGCATCAACTCCCCCACCACCTCGGCCCG
>CAZJJT010000306.1:0-5918 GCA_964546395.1 uncultured Fibrobacterota bacterium | reverse complement strand
CGTTCATGGCAGTGTCGCCGCGCGCGTACCGGAAGGGAAACACATGACAGTCCAGATGGAACTGCTCCGGCCCGAACAGCTCAATGCGATTCGTGACCGATTTCCGGTTGCCTATGTCCCTCTCGGCGCACTCGAGTTCCATGGCTACCATCTCCCGGTCGGTCTCGACACGGTGAAATGCCACCGCATGCTCATACGCATGGCCGAGCGCATCGGCGGCATGGTGGCGCCCCCGGTCTTCTTCGGACATGGAAGCGGGCACACCGGGTTCATGTGGACCTGGATGCTTGACAAACAGGAAACGCTGAAGGACCTCGTGCTCACCATGTGTCGCGGCCTCGACGCCAACGGGATACGGGTGATTGTCCTGATGAGCGGACACTATCCCAACGAGAACGTGTTCCCGACGGTTGCCGAGGAGTTCCGGGCTGGTGGCGGCACGGCAACGATTCTGCCCATGATGGAGTATGACGCGTTCGACGGTAGCGAAGAGTGGCACGGGGACCATGCCGCCAAGTGGGAAACGTCCTACATGCTTGCGCTCGGCGAAGACCTGGTTGACCTCGGACGCCTCAGGGTCAACCCCGACGGCACTACGCTGGACACCGTCGAGACACCGCAACCGCCCGAGGGGGGAAAGTGGTGGTTCGAGAAGCACACATCACACCCCTGGTACGGCATTGCCGCCAACCGCGGCAACGATCCTGCTGTGGCTTCGGTTGCGCTTGGGGTGCAGGCTGTCAACGCGATTGTCGAATGGGCACGCCCGCAAATCCTGTCGGCACTTGCCGCGCAGGGCTGGAACGCTCCGGGATAACCGGTCGTATATTCGCAGATTCTCTTCCCGCGGAGTCCTGCTGTACATGCGAATCCTGTTGATTGCCCCGGGTACGCCTGAGGATCTCGACAACCGGATTGTCCGTGAAGTGTCATACCTTCGCGCCCAGGCCCTCTTCGGTCCGACTGCTGTGGTGACTGTCGCCGCACTCACGCCGCCGGGCCATGACGTCGTCGTGCACGATGAGCGCATGCGCGGCCCCGCTGTCGAGATCCTCGGCCGCGAGCGGTTCGATATCGTCGGGATCAACCTCACCACCAATCAGCTCAACCGCGCGCTTGCGATCGCCCGTCAATGCAAGGAAAAATCCCCCGGCACCATCACCGTTGCGGGCGGTATTGGTGCACCCCTGCTTCTTCACCAGACAGAGCACCCATTCGATGTCGTGTTCCACGGTGAAGCAGAAGAAACCTGGCCGGAGTTCATCTCGGACGTTGAGGCGAAGCGGCATAGGCCAACTTACCAGCGCTACTCCCGTCCCAATCTTGCCACGGCCCCTGCGCCTCGTTGGGATCTCATTGCCACCGACATTCCGCGCTATGGAACGCTTTCGGTGCAGACCACGCGCGGGTGTCCGCACGACTGCGCATTTTGTGATGTGATATACACATACGGGCGCCGACCACGGAGCAAGACGGTTGATCAGGTGGTTGCCGAAGTTCGCATGCTGGCAGATCTGGGTGCCACGATGATATTTGTCGCCGACGACAACTTTGGCGGCGGCAACCGCCCGTACGCCAAGGAGCTGCTCCGGGCCATGGCCGAGCTGAACCGATCGCTTTCGATGCCGATACTGTTCATGACCCAGGTCGATATCCTGGTTGCGCAGGACCCGGAGTTGCTCGAACTCATGGCGGACGCGAACTTCGCCGACTTGATGATCGGTATCGAGAGTATCAACCAGGACGCGCTTCGCGACATGAACAAGCTGCAGAACCTGCGCGTAGATCCGGTCGAAGCGGTCCGCACGATTCAGTCGTACGGCATCGCTGTGCTCGGCCATATGATCATCGGCAACGACTCCGATGACCTGTCGGCCTTCGCGCAGACCGAGAAGTTCGTGCAGGACGCGAATATCCTGCATCACTTCTGCCATCCCCTGATGGCGCCTCCGGGCACTCGCCTCTGGTATCAGTACGCTCGCGAGGGACGTCTCGTTCATTTCACCGACGAGATGACTGATCGGCTGGACATCGTGCCGAATATCCAGCCGAAGAGAATGTCGCGTGTTGAGCTGCTCGAAGGGCTCGCGGACTACTGGGAGCGCGTGAACCGTCCCTCGGACTACCTGCAGCGAGCGCTCCGTTTTGTCAAGGGGGTCACGCGTGCGCCGGCGGTGAGGCCTCCTCGTCCGAAGGCGCTGGGGCATGTGTTCCGCCTGATGAGCGGAGTGATAGTGTACTTCGCCATGAAGGCCGGCAAGGAGCACCGCAAGGCGTTCTTCACCATCCTGCGCACAGCTGCACTGAGAGGGCCGTGGATGGTGCCGAAGGCGGTGTTCCTGTACACCTGCTTCGTGATGGACCACCGGCGGGCGATGCACGATGCGGCAGTGGCGCGCGACCAGGCGAAGTGGGAGCGGGAGCACCCCGACGAGCTGCTGAGCGAGTCGGATGTCATACCGCTGGCGGCAGTGGTGCGAGCGCATGCAGCCGACATCCTTCTGTTCCTGTATCAGTATGTCCGGCCGCGAGTGGCTGCACGCGAATCGCTGTATCGTATTGCAGTGGAATCACTTATCGAGTTCAGTGACCGTTTCAGTGCCGGCATGGAAACATTCGGAGAGAAACAGCGCACCGACCTCATTCTGGTTTGTGACCGCGTGAGCGCCGCCAGCGGCGACGCACTCGCACCTTCCGACACGCTCCCCGCCGATCGCCCTCCACCCGGGTTCGTGCGCGAGATTCTCGACGCCGCCGATAGCCGGGTCAGGGTGCGGGCGAGCGCCAAATAACTCGAGCCGCTTGTCGTGTGGACCATGATGGAGCGACCGATGGCGTTCGGGAGCGGGTCACGATCCCGATCTGAGAAACGCCACCGCGGCCTCCTTCACTTCCTCCGCCATCGCGATGAACGTATGAGATCGCTCCACAACCAGGTGCTCGGTCATGCCGGGAACGCGTGTCCGCTCAACTGCGACAAGACCGTCGTCTTCCCCGGGAATCAGCTCTGACAGCGCGCCGACCCGCGACTCCGTGCCGGCAATTACCAGCGTCGGCACGTCGACCGGCCCGAGGGTGTTCACCAGCGAGGTTGACGCGGTGTCGAACTGCACAAGCGCGGGCCCGGCTACCCGCTGTGCGATACCGACGTGCTTGAGCCGTGAGGCAATCTCGCTGCCGCTGTTCGGCGGCGCTACCATCACCACCCGTCCCGCACGCCGCCGTATCCGCTCGCCCTGCAGCATGCGCCGTACCACGATACCTCCCATCGAATGCGTCACGAAATGCACGGGCCGCGTGGTATCCGGACAGTGCTTCAGCACCAGTGCCGACACGACTGAGTCGGCCAGTGTTTCGATCGGGAACTTGTTGGACGGGTAGTTGATGTTCACGACCGTGAACCCGGAACGGTACAAGTGGTTGGCCATGGGTCGCATCTCCAACCAGGTCCGTCCCAGTCCGTGCAGGGTTACCACGTAGTCGCCGCCGTTGTCGCCGTAGTGACGCACGAACGCACTCGATCGCACCGCGGCATGCCCGGCAATCAGCAACCCGGTCACCGCCAGTACCGTCGCCACCAGCCGCCAGCCCTTGTGTCGCTCGCTCTGCGCGGTCTTGTGCTCCATCTCATTGGTTCTCATGCTGCTCGCCGGCCTCCCTCTGTGTCCTCTGTGGTTCCCACAGGCTGGCCTAGTTGACACAGGCAACAGCCTGTCGTACCACCAGTCCCTGATCACTTCGCTGGTTGCCTGTGCCTTATTGACAGCCGCACTGGCACAAACTAGAATTGGGCACATGGTACACTCGCAGCGGGTCTATGTCGAATCGACGGTCTGGTACCAGCTTGCCAACTACACCGCGTCGGATTTCAAGAAACGGGCCCAGCAGCTTCTGAGCCTCATTGCGGGCAGCGAATTCGCGGTACACATCTCTACCGTAGTACTCGAAGAGCTTGCCTACAACTCGCGCAAGTACCGTGACCGCGTGGAGGGGCTCCTGCGCGAACACCGGCCGGTGGTGGTGTCGTTTGCATCGGAAGCCGAAGACCTGGCCCATGCCTATGTCGAGAACGCCTTTCCCAAACGCGATATCCGTGACGTGATCGTCGATACGTTCCATGCGGCGATTGCCACCACCGGCAACACTGCATACGTGGCTTCGTACAATTACCGTAACCTGCTGAACGTCCAGACCATGGCCCGGATCAACGCGGTCAATCTGCTCGCCGGGCTCAACCGCCAGATCGCAATCCTGCCGCCGTTCATGTTCCTGGAACTCGACGACTACTACGGGGAGAAAGGCACGGTTGATACCGCGGTATGGAAGATCAAGTCGGAATACGGCGGGGACCTGGTGAAGCTGATGGCAAAGAAAGAGGAGAAGCGGCGCGAGCACTTTGACAACATTGCCGAGCAGGCAGAGAAGAAGCTCGGACTCTCAGTGGTCAGGCTGGGCGAGTTGGAGATGTAGCGACCGCTGCATGTCACGGTACCGGCCCGGCGTCATGCCGACACGAGTCTTGAACACACGGTTGAAAAACGCGAGATCCCGAAACCCCGCCTCCAGGGCCACGGTGGTGATCCGGCCAGCGCCCGCACGAAGTGCCTGCATGGCCATCTGCACGCGTCGGTCGTTCAAGTAGCTTACCACACTCTTCCCCGTGTATGCCTTGAACGCCCTGCACAGGTATGTGCGGCTCAGACCCGCCAGCTCTGCCAGCTCCTCAAGGGTATGGTGTCTGCTCCATGTTGTGTCGAGACGCCGCCGGACCGCTTCAACGCCAGGAAGGGCCACAGTGGCATGAGGTACTGATGGTATCAGTCCACCGTCAAGGGCGTGTCGGCAAAGCTCGGTCAGCACCAGTTGCCAGTAGTGAGCGACCGCCTCGATACTTCCCTCCCGTGGCCGTTCCAACTCATCGTACATGCTGAACACCAGCTGCAGGAGCCGGGTCGGATCGCGGAACTCCAGTCGGACTACCCGGTTGAGACGGTGCTGGAACCCCGGGTGCAGCGGGATGAGCTCGGGGAGCACGGCCTGCAGCCGACCCGGGAGTACGGGAAGCGGGTAGTGTTCGGGGTCGACATAGATGTTCATGATATCCATCCCGCCACAGTCGGTCACGATACTGTGCCGCTGGCCGTAATGCGTAATGCCGATGGAGCCACCGTGCTCCTCGAACACGTCGTCTTCCATCATGTGCCAGCCATGTCCGCGAATGATGAAACTCAGCAGCACAACATCCAGCGAGTGCAGGAACGGCTCGGTTCGCATATAGTTCGGGAAGTACTGCAGATCGACGCCGTGCAGCCCAAGCCGTGGACGGGTCTTCAGTTGTGTCAACATTGCCCCTCGCAGAGGATAATATAGTCATAGAAACGGGTGCCCATTATACGTATATTGTCATGCAACAGGATGATGCAACGAGAGTACCACCTCAGGAGAGTGACGTGAACTCACGAGATCGAGTCATTGCCACGATACGTCGAGAGAAACGTGACAGGATGCCGCGGTACGGCTGGCTGGGCAACCTCGAAGAGCCAATCACGGCGCAGTTCGGTTCGATCGCCGCGTTCGAAGATGCCTACGGGTTCGACCTGGCACATGTTTCCGGCAACCCGTGGCAGTACACGCGGGAAGCGCTTGCGTTTATCAGGGGCGAATCGGGTGAAGCACTTCCCGAGCGCGTGCTGCAAGCGCCGATCCACGACCCTGATGACCAGGAGATGTACCGCAATATCATAGCCCAGGTTCAGCATCACAAGCAGGAGCGGGGACGGTTTGTGTATGTACAGAGCCCGGGCTTGTTCGAGGGGCACAACGGATTGTTCGGAATCGAGAATCACCTGATGTACCTCATGCTCTACCCGGATGTCCTCAGCGAAGTGTACAGGCGGCAGTCGGAATGGACGATCCGC
>CAZJJT010000305.1:0-5928 GCA_964546395.1 uncultured Fibrobacterota bacterium | reverse complement strand
AACAGGAGGAGAAGGAGCGTCAGGAGCGTATCGGGGCGGCGCGGCGTGAGGAGGAGCGGATAGCCGCGATCGAGCGTCTGAACAAGGGAGAATCGCCGTTCCACGAGACCGCCATGGCAT
Source organism: uncultured Fibrobacterota bacterium (assembly GCA_964546395.1). Taxonomy (GTDB): domain Bacteria; phylum Fibrobacterota; class Chitinivibrionia; order Chitinivibrionales; family CAZJJT01; genus CAZJJT01. The sequence continues at coordinate 5,808 of CAZJJT010000305.1, read as the reverse complement.
CGGGAAATTCGGCTTCAGTGCAGGAGTACATGCAGCAGCGCAGGGCGGAGGAGAAGAAGGCCCAGGAGGTGGCGGTACGGGTGTACAACCTCATCGAGAAGGACCGCTCGGATGAAGCGCTGGGCCTGTTCCGCAGTCGTCGGGATTTTCTCGCAGAGTACCTGAGCAAGGAAGTGTTCGTGGTGCTGGAGCGCAGCGTGGTGGCCGGACAGGGCGAAGTCCCTGCTGTCAACCCGGACGACACTGGCGAAACACCACCGTCCCAGGAGCTGCCGAAGGAGGAACAGCTGGTTCTGCGGATCCGCCGCTACCTGAAGGAACGGAAGTGGGGCACGGCGGTGTCGTTGTTCGACGGCATGAAGCGAGAACTGAAGGGGTACCTGACGAAGGAAGAGTACCGGAAGCTCGAGGCGATGGTTGACAGTGGTCGCGAATACGTCAAGAAGAAGTGAGTACGCGTGCCTGATGGCCCATCGGTAGTTCCTGAGCGGCGGTAGGCGACAGGATCAGAGTGCCTCCGCCACACGGTGGACCACGTCGCCGGTCCGGGCCGAACGCATGGCGGCTTCGAGGACGGCTATTTCGCGGCGAACCTCGCACAGCCGCACTGCCGGCGCGGCACCGTTCGATATGACTGCAGCGATGTTCTCGTAGTAGTTGCGCCAGCGGCCGGCCAGTGTCGGGATCCGTTCCTCTGTGATGCCGTTGTGCAGCACCCCGTACAGCGCCTCCGGTTCCACCGCAGCACCGATGTCACCCGCCTTCATCGCCGCCTCCTGCGGGTCAAGCCCGTGCTTGCGGAACGTGCCTCGGGTGCCCCGCACGTAGAACCGCGGCTTGCTCTGCGCCGCCATGCTGGAGAAGTCACAGACCGCGGTCTGCCCACCGTCGAACGCGATGACCACGAGCGCTTCGCTCTCGGTGTCGGTCTGGGGATAGTCGTGGTGCATGCGGCAGTAGACGCTTTCCACTGCGCCCGGGAAGATCATACAGGCCTGGTCGACAAGGTGCGCGCCCAGATCGTAGAGCTTCCCGCCACCCATGTCGGCCCGGCCCCGCCAGCCGCCCCAGGGCCGGAACCCCTGCCACGCCACCTCCAGCCAGCGCACATCCCCGAGTCGTCCCTGCTCTATCAAACCGCGCACCGTAAGGTAGTCCCCGTCGAAGCGACGGTTCTGGAACGCGCTGAGTACGACCCCGGCACGGCGGGCCGTCTCGGCCATGCGGTCGCAGTCCGACAGCGTGAGGCACATCACCTTGTCGCTCACGACGTGCCTGCCGGCTTCCATGGCCTGAACCGCGAGGTCGGCGTGGGTGCTGTTGGGCGTGGCGATCACCACCAACTGCACGTCGGGATCGCCGAGTGCATGCTCGAGGCTCTCGTAGGCAATGCACTGCTGCTCGGCGCGTATCCGCTCACGGGTCTGTTCGCTGCGCGACACAACGCCGCGCAGCGTCAGGCCGGGCGTGAGGCCCACGAGGTAGCAGTGGAATTGGCGGCCAGCCATGCCGTAGCCTACCACGACCGTGCGAACAGGGGTCATGCCGTCTGCTCCTCCAGTCGGTGCCTGCTCATCATCATCAGCACCGGCAGCAGCGCCATCACGGCGCCCGACAGAATCAGCGACCACTGGTATCCGTAGTGGTCGCCCACGTACCCGAACAGCACCGCACTTCCCATGCCCCCGAGTCCCTGGCACAGGGACATGAACGCGGCGCACCCGCCGATACGGTCGACATGGAAGATACGGGTGATGCCATGGTAGTAGGCAAGGAACACGAGTCCGTCACCGATCTCATGGACCATCCGCAGCCCGTACGACAGCCACGGGTCGCGCACGCACATCAGCACCTGGAACACGCCGGCCAGCAGGAACCCCAGGACGAGCACCTGCTGCAGACTGCGCAACAGACGGTAGCGCAGGAGCAACACGCCGACGTACGCTCCCACACCCACCATCATGAATCCACTTGCCGTGTACAGGCCGGTCTGGCGGACACTCAGGCCCAGGTTCTCCCTGAGGAACGGCCCGTACGACACCATCTCGGCGCCCCAATGGAGACTGGCAAGCGTGAAAACCGTGGTGATGAAGAGGATCCGTGGCGTGAACACCTCGCGGCGGTACTCGCTGAACCTGATAGTAGCGGACTCAGTGCGCGGCAGGAACCAGGAGAGGCCGACGAGGACGACGTTGCCGAGGAATGCTGCGACGAACATGTGACGGAAACTCAGCGATGCGATGATGATGCTGCCCAGGAGCATCCCGGCACCGGCGAACACAAAGTTCACCAACTGGTACACCCCGGCGTCATGGCCATCCTGCCTGCTGCTTATCTTGAAGAACAGCGACGAACTGGCCGTGGCATAGAACCGTCCGCCCACACTGCCGACGAACGCGAAGATGCAGAACACGGCGAAGGAGCGTGTGAAGATGAGCCCGAGATAGCTCAGCGCGGCGAGGAACGCGCTGAACATGAAGATCCCGGAGATGCTCCGGCGGTCGGTGGTGATTCCCATGGGGAGCGACAACAGCAACGTCGCCATGGTACTCATCGAGAAGTAGAGCCCGGTCTGCACACCGCTGAACCCGAGTTCCTTGAAATAGATGGGCAGGAAGTATCCAACCAGGCGCCCGAGTACCCCATGGAACGCGGTGATCACCAGGAAATAGTAGAACGGGCGCTTGAGCGACCGCGCGGTGCCCACCTCGGCCCCAGCACCTAACGAGCAGGCGTTGAGGGCGTTCACGGCGCCGTGAGCACTTCGTCCGAGAGCGTGGTCAATTCACGCAGCTCAGCCGCGGTAAGTGCCACGTCACCTGCCCGCGCGTTGGCCGCGGCCTGTTCGGCGTTGCGCGCGCCTACCAGCGTGCTGACCACGTGAGGGCGCGACGCGACCCAGGCAAGGGCAACCTGCGCGGGTGTTGCACCCCTGGCCGTCGCCATGGCACGGAGGCGTTCGATGAGCGGCTGGACACGGCTCCACAGGGGTTCACGGTAGAACGGGTAGAAGAAATCACGCACGTCACGCTTGGAGAAGACAGGCGGTTCGCGGTACTTGCCGGTAAGGATCCCCCCGCCCAGGGGGGCGTAGGCCAGCAGCGCGAGTCCGTGCTGTTCGGCCCGAGGGAGGATGGTCTTCTCGATATCGCGCTGGAGCAGTGAGTAGTGCTCCTGCAGGCACGACAGCGGCCCAGCCGCGACGGCACGGTCGACGAGGTCTGCAGGATGATTGGACAGTCCGAAAGCGCGGATCAGCCCCTCATCGCGCAGTGTTGACAGGCCCTGTACGGTCTCTTCGATGGGCGTATCCTTGTCGGGCCAATGGCAGAAGTAGATGTCGATGACGTCGGTGCCGAGCCGGCGCAGTGACGCCTCCGCTTCATGCCGGATGCTGTCCGGGGCAAGGCAGCGGCGGTTGCGCTCGTCTATGAGCAGACCGCACTTGGTTGACAGAACCACCTGGTCACGGCGGCCCCTGATCGCTCTGCCGACCACTTCCTCGGCGTGCCCGCCACCGTACACCGGTGCCGTGTCTATGAGTGTTACCCCGGCGTCGAGGGCTGCCTGGATCGCTGCCACCGAGGCATCATCGTCCGACTGCCCCCAGTTGCTCCCTCCCGTCACCCACGAGCCGAACGCGACCGGCGTCACCGCACGGTCGGTGCCTGGTATCGTACGCGTCTCCATCGATGAGTCGTCTCCCTCTCAGCTCTAGGCCGCGTCAGCCTGTGTCAGGCAGGCACCCGCCTGGCCGCCTGCACCGAACAACTCGAAGTAGTAGCAGCAGCGTTCGAACATGGTTTCGTGCATCGCTCCGAGCATCTTGAACAGGTGCGCGTCGGGGATGGCGGCAGCCGAGCGAAGCGCATCAGCCATGGAACGCACCAGGTCGGTGGCCACGTTGACCTTCGCCACGCCCGCCCTGATTGCTCCGCGAAACTGCTCCTCGGTGAGCCCCGACCCACCGTGCAGCACGAGCGGTGTGTCGACCGCTTTGCGGATTGCGGCGAGCAGTTCGAGGTCAACATACGGCTCGCCGTCGTACACCCCGTGCGCGGTGCCCACTGCGACTGCAAGCATGTCGACATGGGTCTCGGCGATGAACCGTGCCACGGAGGCGGGGTCGGTGAAACCCTTGCGGACCGCGCCGTAGCTCTTGTACTCGCGGCCCGTCCCCACGTGGCCCAGCTCTGCCTCGGCCCCCGCTCCCGCCCGATGCGCTGCTTCAGCCACCCGGACGCTGTTGGCAGCGTTCTCGTCGAACGGCAGCTTGCTCCCATCGTACATGACATCGGTGAACCCCTCGTCGAGTGCCCGCAGGCACTGCTCCACGCTCGACCCATGGTCGAGCATCAGAGCCACCGGGCACGAGCAGCGCTCCGCAAACGTGCGCAACGCGGCGACGAACCCCCGCGAGGAGGGTTTGTCGAATGTCGAGGAGTACATGCCGGCGATCACGGGCGACTGGCGTTCCTCTGCCGCCCGGAACACGTCCTCGGAGCCGGTCATCTCGAAGATGTCGTACAGCGGGACGCCATAGCCTTGCCGTTGGGCATGCTGCAGCAGTACTCGGGCTGAAGTCAGGGGCATCTCAGGCAGTCTCCTGGAGTTGGGTGTGCCGTTCGGCCAGGAACGACATGGTTTCATCGAAGGTAGGGGCGCCGCACCGGCCACCCATTCGGCTGCATACGATGGCAGAGACGGCAGAGGCGAATGTCAGCATGGTACGCAGGGACCATCCGCGGCGGATACCCAGCAGGCAGGCTCCGTGGAACACATCCCCGGCCCCCGTCGTGTCAACCGCATCAACCTGGAACGCAGGCACGTGCACGAACTCGTCTCGAGTTGCCCCGTACACACCGCGGTCTCCCTGGGTCTGGGCAACGATGCGGGGTCCGAGCCCGAGGGCTTTCACTGCGGCCGCTTCCACGTCCGCGGTTCCCATGAGTCCGGTGAGGAAATCTGACCCGCCTATCGCAACATCTGAGATTTCAATGAGTTGCTTCATGCGGTCGGACACTCGTCCGCCCTGGTGGCAGTCGAGTACAACGGTGCCTCCGGCCTCCCTGACCATCCGTGCGGCTGCGAGGGCCGCTTGACCATTGAACCCGTCGAGGTGCAGGATTGCAGCGGCGCGGATGTAGTCCGTGTCGAGTTCATCCTCACGCAGTTCCTCTTCCCGCAGTCCTGCCTTGCCCCAGAACGTGCGTTCCCCATCAGAACAGCGCACGAGGCAGATGATGATCTGCCGCTCCTCGCTCTGCCTCAGTACCACCCGACTCACATCGACCCCGCACGACCGCAGTGACTCGAGCTTGCGTTGCCCCATGTCACCCGTGCCGGCAGTCCCGACGAACCCTGCACGCAAGCCCAACCGTGACGCTGCCGCCACTGCCGTGGCCGCCGGCCCGCCACCATCGATCGCAATGCGTTCGAATGGGGCTGTTTTCTCCCACGTCGGCATCTGGTCGAGTCTGATGAGCACATCCAGCGTCGACAGACCTAACCCGATGACATCAAGGGAGTTGTCCTGAAGCAACGAGCCCACCTGTCTACACCACGACCGTGTCGATGCCGAGAAGACGCGATGCGGTCTCAAGCACTGCGCGCTGGTCGCCGTGCATCATACTGGCATGGTGAATGAACCCCTCTTCCACAAGGGTACGGTACAGCTTCTCATGGTCGGCAACCCTGACCCACGCCCAGGTACCGGCAAGTGTTTCGCCGGTCGGCACAATCTCACCCGATGTGATCAACAACTTGAATTTCCCATCGTATTCCGCAAGACGGCAAAGTGTTACGAGC
>CAZJJT010000304.1:1880-5945 GCA_964546395.1 uncultured Fibrobacterota bacterium | reverse complement strand
ACTGCAACCAACTGGTGCAGGACCTGGGCCTGTCGATGATGCGGATCATGATGGTGCAGGACTTCGAGAACGTGAACGACAACAGCGACGCGTTCTCCGCCGGTACGTTCAACACGGCCGCGGTTGCCGCTCAGCGACAGGTGCTTGACAAGCTCTACACCGCCGGTCTGCGCAACGTGTGCCTGTCCACCTTCAGCCCACCGGCCTGGATGAAGACGAACAACGACGTCAACAACGGCGGAGAACTGCGCAGCGATATGTACGATGAATTCTGCGAGCACTACTGCGCGTATATCCGGTTCGTCGAATCGACCGGGCTGCATGTGTACGCGATCAGTCCGCAGAACGAACCGAGTTTTGCAGAATGGTACGAGTCGTGCGTGTACAGCGCCGCGCAGATGCGGGACATTGTCAAGGCCCTTGGGCAGCGGTTTGAGAGCGAGGGGATCGACACGAAGATATTCTGGGCGGAGGAGGTGTTCGAACAGCCCTGGCAGCCGTACGCGGGCTACGTCTTTGCTGATCCGGTGGCGAAGCAGTACGGTGACATCGTCGCGATACACCACCAGAACTATCACGATGAGACCCGGTGGTCACAGCCGTACATCAACGCCCGCAACCTGATCAACAACACCAACCCGGTTCCGTTCGCGGTCGGGTTCTGGAACAGCGAGATGTCGAACTACCAGGCCGGGTGGGCCGGGGCGTTGCAGATGGCCAAGGGGTTCATGATCAGCCTGCGTGATGCCAAGATGTCGGGCATACTCTATGGTTCACCCAGCATCGTGTCGTCGCAGCCGCTGGAGGCGCTTATGGTGGAGTACGTGCCGACCGAGCGCTACTACGTTGCCAAGCATTTCTACCGCTATGTCCGGCCAGGTGCGGTGATGGTTGGTGCTGCAAGTGACGACGCGGAAGTGATGGCCGTGGCGTTCGTGCATCCCTCGGACGAAACCATGGCAATCGTGCTCGTGAACACCTCGTCGGGTACGAAGGATGTCACCTTGAGCGGTTCGGGCCTGCCGCAGTTCACGCAGATCCGCTCTTCGTCGGCCGAGACATGCGACACCGTCGGCAGCGTGAGCACGAGTGTCTCGCTTCCCGCAAGCTCGATTACCACGCTCTACGGGACTGGCCACGTGTCGTCGGTAGGCGCGCCGCGTTCCTCGGTGTCAAGGCGCAGGCCGGTGCGCGCGACTTCCGCCGAGGGGGAGTGGTACCGCGTGTCGGGCAGACGGGCCATGGCGGGGCGGCCCGCTGCGTGCGGCGTGCTTGTGGGTATGCACGGACTGCGGGTTGGTTCCGCGCTCAACTCCGCCGCGACTTCGGCAGGCGGACGACCGTCACCCCGAACAACGGCACCGTAAGCTCGAACGCGCCACCTGACACGTTCACCGAGGACGACTGTGGCCGTATCGCGTCCGGCGTCTCGACCGAGTTGCGATCCCAGGGATGTTCTGACGACAGCGTCTGCACATCAGCCTTGCCCGCAACCGAATCGTCCCAGAGCTGCACGCGCACGGTTACCGGCCCCTGGATACTTCTGTTGGCGAGCGACAGCAGCACTGTACCGTCCTTCTCCACGGCCGCGACGCTCACCGCCGACATCGTTTCCTTCGTGGAGCGGCCCGGCCACGCTCCCGGGGAATGCTCGGCCGCGCAGGTCAACTCGACGGGGCAGGGGAGCCCACCCCCGAACGCCGCATGCATCCCGCGGGCGTAGAGCACGGGGTTGGGGTACACTCGCTCACGTGTCTTGCGCACGCCGCCGCCGTGGTTGACTGTCGCCGAATGCGTTATCAGCCCGAGGAACGGGTGCAGCCGTGCCGCCACATGGAAGAACATCGTGTAGTGCACCGCCTCCGCCTGCGTATCCGGTGTGGCCATGGTCATGCGGGTGAGGGTGGCCTCCTCGCCCTTCTCCGGCTGCTTGGGTGAGCCGAAGATCTGCAATTCGGTCAGGGCCAGCCTCGGATCGCGCACGCCCGACTCGCGCATGATATCGCGAGCCATGCTCCACGAGCGCTCGAACACGTCGGGTACCATCATGTACTCGCTGAACACGTGCACCGGGTTGGTCGACGCGGGGAATGCCACACCCTCGAGTACGTGGTCGCTGATCCACTGGAGCGAGTCGGCATACTCGCGGCAGAGGCGCCGGTTCCAGTCCAGCCTGGGGCTCTCGGTCCATACGTCGGGCCCTCCCCCGGTGGGACCGGCGAAGAAAGTCGGTGCGCCGTTAGCGATGAGCGTGATCGACGGGTCCCTCTCCAGCATTGCCTTGCTGAACCTGCCGTACCGATCAGCGTAGCCCGCAGACGTGGTCCACCCGGTCTGCCAGCTGCCGTAGACTTCGTTGCCCACCTCCCACAGCTTCACACCGTACGGCTCCGGGTGTCCGTTGGCCGCGCGCAGCCTGCCCATCGGGGTATCCGCTGAGCCGTTGCAGTACTCCACCCAGTCGGCCGCCTCCTGCGAAGTCCCGTCCCCGGCGTTGACACAGATCTGCGGCTCGCACCCCACCAGTCGGCAGAACGCCATGAATTCATCGGTACCGAACAGGTTGTACTCCAGGCAGGCCCACGCCGGGTTGTCGCGCGTGGGGCGCTGCTCGATTGGGCCGACACCGTCACGCCAATGATAGCCCGACACGAAGTTGCCGCCCGGCCAGCGCAGAAGGGCAAGACTGGAGTCGCGGAGCAGCCGGACCACGTCGAGGTCGCATCCGGAGACATTGTCGGTGGGGGAGAGAAGCACACGGTTGACCACGAACTGACCCTGCGCATCGGCGCTCAGGGCGAGCCGGTAGATGCCCTCGTCTGGTGCTGTCTCGGGAACTTCGAACGTGCCCGTGAACGCCTGCCACTGCGCCGCGACGGCTTTCAGTACCCCGGTGCACAGGGCCGTGGCCGGCTTGTCCGGGCCGAAGAGTGCGACCGTCAGGTCGAGCGGGTGCGGCGAGCGCACAACCACCGTCCACTCGTAGGAGCGAACCCGGTGCAGGGGAAGGTAGCAGTACTGGGCAATACCGGCTCCGTCCGCGAATGCCTCAACGCGCTGCGCGCGCTTGCCCAGCTCGTTCACGTCCGAGGTAAACCGCACGCTTTCGCGCTCGCCTTCACGTATCCACCAGTGCGCAAGGCAGTCCCGTCGCGATTCCACGAGCAGTTCGGGCTCCGGCCACCCCTCGCGCTCAGCGCCCCGGCGGATCGTCTCGGCAATCCTTTCCTCATCGGCCGTGCGCTTGATACCACCGTCAGGCCGCATGCCGTCCGCGAAGGGCCAGTCGCCGAACGTCGGGCTCTGCAGGACCTGCGCGTGCATACCCCGGTAGATGTTGCTTCCAAGGTGCTCGCAGAACTTGCCGTTCAGCCGCCTGCTCAGCGGGGTCTCGTTCGGTGCCGGCTTGCCGACGCGAAGCGTGGCGGTGGCGGCCTCATCGGTGGGCGTGAGAGCGTAGGTGGCCATGGCTTCCCCCTGCGGTGTGGACTGGCGTGACGGCCGGGCTCGCGGCTGCAGCCCGGAATGGTACCTACGGGAAAATACCAACCATTGCCGGACGAGTCACTGCACTGACGTTGCGGTCCGTTGAACTATCGGGCTGCAGCCGGAAGGCGTACCGCCGCCATCCACGGTCAGCAGCACTTGCCGCGCTGTTCCCCTCCCGTCCGTCCGCCTCCCATACAGGTCGTAGCCTGCAGCGTTGCCGCTGACTGGGGCAAGCGCGCGGCGCGCGGACCGCACGGAAGGAGCGCTGCCCGGGGACAAGCCATCGTGTGCCACTCCCGTGCTCTGGTAGGCAATAGCACCCATGTCATAGGGCGCAGTGCGCGGACGACCGTAGAAGTCGACGGTCGGTACGGACCCACCCGAGGTGCCGGCACCGATTGCCAGGCTCCCATCCATGAGCTCGAAGTCGGCGGGTGTGACGTTGCGGTACACGTGGTCGGCGGTGTTGTCCCTGGCGGGGGGTATGCGCCGGAACCTGGGGTCTTCGTTGCTGACATCGTGGGCCTGGAGTGCGAGGCCGCGGCCCGTGAAGCCGACGAAGTTGTGGTCCCACGT
>CAZJJT010000304.1:0-1870 GCA_964546395.1 uncultured Fibrobacterota bacterium | reverse complement strand
TGCTGCGCGGGGTCGCCGCCCATGAAGTTGTAGTCGATGCACTGGATGATGTTGTTGTATCCCTCGAGCCGTGTTACAGTCGGCCCGACTGCCAGCCCGAGCCAGTCGCTCTTCCAGAACGTGTTGTTGTACATCTTCAAGCCGTCCACGTAGAACACGTACATCACCACGCCGCACTCGGGCGTATAGAAGATGTTGTTCTCCAGCACCAGGTTGTGTATGGTCGCTCCGCCGCTCCAGTTGTTCATGAAGAATGCCGAGGTGCTCCGCACGTCGTAGACCAGGTTGCGCACCACCTCCACCGTGTCGACGCCGCCCATTTCGAATCCGTCCGAGTGGCCGTTGTAGCACGGCCCGCACCCGCCGTCCGTGCCGCAACCCAGAAGGTGGCAGATCTCGTTCTCGAGGAAATGCCAGTGGTCGCCACCCGCGGTGCACTGGACCCCATCGTCCGCGATATCGTGAATCCTGCACCTGCGGATGGTGATGTGAGAGCCGCCCATGTTGATACCGGTGCAGGCGGCCGAGAGGCCGTCGATGTCGCAGCTGTCGAGCGCTATGTGGCGGCAACTGGCGGCGATGTCGACCACCGAGCCGGTTGCGGACGAGAACGTGCAGCCGCGGATGGTGATGTCGCTGCAGTTGTTGAGGACAAGCTTGTCGTATGCCTCGCCCTCGAACGTCTGGTTGGTTGCCCCGCTCAACGAGAGGTCTGCCGCCTGGGCACAGAGCGCAACAGCCACTCCAACGACGCTGCATGCCACGAGTCTGTTCATGTCCACCTCCACGGGAGGGTTCGCTTGCGGGTCAGTCTCCTGCCATGCCGAGTATACGTATCGCGGCGCTCTTGTGTGCGACCCGGGAGTATCTTTGTTGCGTTACGCCAGGCCGCTTCGCCAAGCTGGGGGGACCATGCTTGATGCTCCGCGAAAGGAGTGCTCATGCCCTCTCGAATGTCTCTGGACGGACGCCCTGCTGTCAGCAGGGCAGTTGTGATTGCGGCCCTCGTGCCGGTGCTCCTTGCCGCCCAGACCTATCCACCGGTCAACTTCCGTAACACCAGCAGCTACGGCGCGAAGATCACGCGCACGATGAACCTGATCCAGTCGAGTACACCTGAGCACCGCAACACCGTGCGGATCCAGGTGTACGGCCAGTCGCACAGCAAACAGGAGTGGACACAGATTCTGGGGGAGTGGCTGAGAGTGACTTGGCCGAACGTAGACTTCGAGTTCAGGAACTACTCGATTGGCGGGTGCGCTTCGGAGTGTCTGATCAAATCGACCCTGAGCGAGTTCCGCGAGTACTACGCCGATCTGCTGATATTCCACGTGGGTGCGCAGAGCGAGTGGTCGTTCGACCAGATCTGTGAAGAGGCGCGGCAGCACACGGCGTGCGAATTGATGCTCTGGACCGACTACGACCCGTACGGCGGTACCTGGGGTGTCAATATCATACGCGGCACCGGCGCCGACCTGGACGCCGAAATGGTCGAAGCATACGTGCAGTTCGGCGAGTATATCAACGACCACGCGAGTGTGACACTGGATGATCTGTCAGACGGGCACCTGACCGACCACGGGAACTGGCTGATGGCGGAACTCATGAAGGCGCACTTCGTGTACCGTCCTGCCGACCCGGCCGACCCGCGCGGCCTCGTCAAGACCTACTACGCGGGGTCGGATTTCACGTTCGACGGCAGCCAGCTGACATTCCCGTTCGCGGGCAACCGCATCGACCTGGTGACCGACCCGGACGCGCTCAGCGGGGCGGTCGGTGCAAACGTGACGATCGACGGCAGCGCACCGTCAACGAACCCTGCATGCTACGTGGCCACGCGGACCAACGCTCATCAGCAGGAGAACTGGAT
>CAZJJT010000303.1:4471-5956 GCA_964546395.1 uncultured Fibrobacterota bacterium | reverse complement strand
GGACCTGATCCAGCTCTCGAAAGACGGCTTGTTGACCTGCTCGCCCAGCGCTTCCGCCGTATTGTCCATTCCCACCAGCGACACTCCCCCCGGGACACGCACTCCCCGGCGGTACAGGTACGCCAACGCCGGTATCACGGTCGCATCGGTCACCCCCACCCACGCGGTGGCCCCGCGCACCTTCAGCGCCCGCTCGTACGCCGTGCCCAGCAGGTACCGAAGGTACTCGGCGTCGAGCAGCGACGTCACTTCGCCGCTGGGAACACGGTCAAGCGCGTGGTGCAGCTCGGACTGGAACCTGTCGAACGCCTCTGCAATCACCCGGTACTCAGGGATACGCCTGCGCCGTGTCGCCTGCGCTCCCGCATCAAGCGCCTCCCCCGCCGCCACTTCCGAGACTGCACCCGACAGCCCCACTGCCTCGAACGCTCTCTGCAGTCCGCGAACCCGGTTGACACACCACGGCTGTGACGTCTCGGGGCGGAGACACACCACCGAACGGTGGCCCTGCGCAAGAAGGTAGCGACCAACTTCCAGTCCCGGCGTTTCGGTGGTACCGACAGGAATGAACCGGAACCGGGAGTCACCCCCCGCCGCTTCGGCTGCCCTGTCAAGACTCACCTCCCCCGTCTCGTCCGCCACCGCCACCGCCTTGCCCGTCTGCCGCAACAGTGACATCAACGTGCCCATCCACTCCTCGTTCAACCCCTGAGCCAGCACCAGGTAGCCCAGTACCGAGCGCTTCTTCTGGAACGCGAGCAGGTCACGGTACGGGAAGTAGGGGTAGCGCTCCGCCCCGACGGCCGAGTGGTAGGCAACCAGATGCAACCGCACCCCCAGGCGACGGGACTCCTGCTCGAGCGCACGCCAGAACTCGGACGCACGCGGCGTCTGGTGCAGGAGCACCGAGACGGTGCGGGTGATAGCGATGAGAACCACGGTGCTGCCCCCGGCGGGCGGGTCGGGCCGCCGGATGCGGTAGCCACGCCGGTGCCTGCTCAGAACGCCTGCCGATACCAGCGACCGAAGCGCGGCGCGGAGCACCCTCGGCGAGGTGGCGTAGCGATGCGTAAGCTCTTTGGCGGTCGGCAGTTCCTCCACCTGGGAAAACACGCCAGCGTGGATGTCGCTCAGCACGCTGTCCCGCACGCTCTGTCGCGCCGGGACCGGGAGAACCGCCGCCTCAGCCGCACCCGACGACATGCTCGCCAATCGGATTCCCCTGCCGGGGGCTGCCTCGAGAAGGCCCTCGTCCACCAGTCGGCGCACCGCCCGCCAGACTGTTACGCGGCCGAACCCCCCGTCACGGGCCAGTGAGTCAAGGCACGGAAGCCTGCCGCCGCTGGCGTGCGCCGCCTGTTCGGCCACCATGCGGACAAAGGCCGCCGCCCTGTCAGTCGTGGTCCGTGCCATGTCCTGAGTATACTCGATGGATCACAATAGTACCAATATTGCCCACTAATGCCCGCATATCTCACCCGTCCC
>CAZJJT010000303.1:0-4461 GCA_964546395.1 uncultured Fibrobacterota bacterium | reverse complement strand
CACCTGGTCGAATATGTTTGCAGTGAGTGAACCGTCCTGCAACCAAGACGACACCACAAGGAGGGCCAATGGCCACTACTCACGATCGCCTCCCGCAACGCATCCTGCTGTGCCTTGTGGTTGCCGTGTCGGCGGCCACAACGGGTGCAAATGTGATCACTGATGAGAACGCCAAGCCCGGCACGCCCGGCTGGCCACTCACCAAGTGGAGTGTCGACGCATACGGACGCAGTGCCGCAATCGAAGGCTACTGCTCGGAACTGAGCTATGCCGCCGGCGACACGCTTAAGGCGTTTGTCAGCACCAACCCAGCGTCACCGTACACCTGCGAGATCTACCGTCTCGGGTACTACGGCGGCGCAGGTGCCCGGCTGATCACATCGGTCGGTCCCCTGCAGGGCTCTGTCCAGCCAGAGCCGGTACCCCCCAAGAACTTTCTCAACGAGTGCCGGTGGGCGGTAGGGTTCACGACGGTAGTCGGGGCTGACTGGGTGAGTGGCGTGTATGTCGGAAAGCTCACGGCCACGGCCAGCGGCAACCAGAGCTACATCATCTTTGTCGTGCATGACAACCGACAGTCGGACTTTCTGCTCAAGGTGTCCGACTTCACCTGGCACGCCTACGGCCGCTGGCCCAGGATGTCATCGCTGTACTGCCTTCCCGACCAAAGCGACTGCGGCATGTACTACGGGTTCGAAGTCGCGGTGAGTTTCGACCGTCCGTACGGCGCCTACACCAACTTCTCGATGCTTCCCGATACGGCGCAGCGCAGTGTCGGGACCGGCTGTTTCCTGATGTTTGAGTGGCCAATGGCGTATTTCATGGAGCAGAATGGCTATGACGTGAGCTACATCTCGTGTATCGACGCCCACCGGGACCAGAACCGTTTGAAGCGCACGCATGCGATTCTCTCGGTGGGCCATGACGAGTACTGGACAGAAGCCATGTACAACAACTTCATCGCGGCACGACAGTCGGGAGTCAGCATCGGCTTCTTCTCCGGCAACGCGGCATTCTGCGCGATCTCACTCACCCCTTCGTGGGACAACCGGTCGAACCGCGTCATTCAGCGGCAACACATCTTCTCCGACGAGAAGGAGCTGATCGGCGCCACCTCGTACGGTGTCGGCTGGGGCCACTTCAGGTGCACGAGTCCCTCGCACTGGATGTACGAAGGGACCGGGATGCAGCAGGGCGACTCGATCTTTCTGCTCATGGGGTGGGAGTACCACGGCGCGCCGCTGCGTGCCAACGCAGAGGTATTCTCCACCGGGGTGCTGGACTACAGTGGCGATCCGGTGACCTACCACGCGACCACGTACGGCTCAGAGCTGGGCGGGACCGTGGTGAACGCTTCCACGATATTCTGGTCCATGCCGCTGGCGCGCAACGGCATGGCCCCGATACCCGGACACCTGAACCACGGGGGGACGCTGCGGATGCGCGGATGGCCGCAGGACGCACGCGTGCAGCGCATGACGGTCAACGCGCTGAACCACATGGCCGGTGTCAGTCCGACCCCTTCGACGGAGCCGCAGATCCGCAGCAGAGAAGACATCAGGATGGTTGCACCGGGGCACGCGGCGTGGTATGATCTGCGCGGCAGTGTGGTGACACAACGGCAGCCGAGTGCCGGGGCATTCGTGGTGGTACCACCTGCCGATGCGCTTCCCGCGATCGTACCTTCCGCCCGATAGGAGACACGCATGCCGAAGTGCTACCGGTTCGAACAGATGAGACCCGCGCACCTTGCGCAGGCGCTGAAAGAGAACCCACTTGCGTACGTGCTGATCAGCCCGATGGAGTGGCACGGTGATGCCATGTCGTTCGGTTGTGACCCCGCAATCGGGTATCACATCATGGAGCGCGTATGGAAGAAGACCGGGGGTGTGCTGGTCCCGCCGATCTACCTCGGCGCCGAGACGCTGTTCCGCACGTTCGTTGATCACGGCAAGCCGCTCTACGACTACTGGGGCATGGAGAACATCTCCAAGCAGCACCACCCCGGCTCGCTGTACACCACTCCCCTCACGGTGGAACTGGTCCTGCGCGACATGCTGTTCATGCTCGAGCGCGAGGGGTTCCAGGCGTGCGCGCTGTTCAGCGGCCACGGTGGCAGTGAGCACGTACAGGTAATCGAGCGCATGCGTGAGCGGTACTCGGCGCGCTCCCTTCAGGTGGTCACCCGCTCATGCGTCAAGGCGAAGCGTCCCGCCACACTCCAGTTCAAGGGTACCGGCCCGCATGCCGATTTCGCCGAGTTCAGCATCCTGGGCGCGGTCGATCGCTCACTGGTCGACGAGAAGGCGTTCGGCAAAGCGCCTCGCGACCGCGCCTGCGCCATACTCTCGGAGAACCGCAGCCGGATTGACTACGCCAAGGGGAAGAGGATACTCGACCACTCGGTCAACGCCTGGGCAAGACACCTGAACGCGGTCATGCGGGAGCTGAAGCGGCACCCCCGGAGAAAGCCGGATCCGGTTCTGATGCAGAACTGCTGAGGCGATGAGGCGACGGGGATACGAATAAACCGGTTGGTGCGGGGCTTCGGCTGTTGCGGCCGCCCACATGCAGCTCTGCCTAGCTCGTCGGTGTGGTCTCGCCGATCACGCTGCCCCGCAGGCAGAAACCCCGCAGGGCCAGGCCAGCCTGCTCTTTGTGCTCTTTGGGCACGATGAACAGAAACGCTGATTCCTGGTTGAAGAACGCGTACTTGCCGAACGTGCGCCAGGCGACCTTCTCCTCGGTCCCATCGGGGCTCAGGTCAGGCTCCTCGGCAATGCAGACCACCAGCGTGCGACCCGAGAAATCCGTGCACGAGATGTCGGGGACGTGTTTGCCGATAGGCTTGGGTGGTTCGTAGTCTGCACCCGGCAGCACTGCGCGGATGTCCGTGTTCCCCTGCTTCGTGAACTCCTCCAGGTACTTCCTCACGATGCCGTCCCGCCACGCACTCGACTTCTTCGGAGCACCCTTACCCGCACGTTTCTTCGCCATGCCACCTCCCCGACAGCTTCGAGTCCATAAGATACGAAGTGCGGAGCCGAATCCGCACCAAACCCGGCCGACAGACTCCTCCCCCGCGAGTATCTTCATGTAACGACATGCGCGCCTGCGGCGTTCTTGCATGCTCAGGTACGTGTTCGTCACTGTTCTCTCTTCGAAGGCCGGTCCCGAGGTATGGATTCCCGCATCCTGTCTTCCGCGCGAAAATCCGGGTTCGGCCTGCTGCTTGCCGTGCTGGCATCGATGCTCGTGGTGGGGGTGGTGATCGGGGGGATGGCGGTGCGAGCCGCGATCACCAACTTCCGTCTCTCGCATATCTGTCCCGACTACCACTCTGCCTGCCACGCATACGTGGTTGGTCCCGCGGGCACGGGCCTCGATTCGGTGGCAGTTACGATGCGTGACAACTCCGATCAGAACCTAATCTACCGCACATTCACCGACTCCGCTGGCCGCTTCGAGCTGTTCAATGACTTCTACTCGTTCACGCTCCTCAACGTGCCCACCACGTTTCATGTGTATGTGACTGTCGGACGGCGGACCGAGACGCTTCTCTACAAGTTCCGGCGCCACCGTGTGTGCCACTTTGTCAAGACCGACGGGCCAGATACTGTCTACCTCGCCGACCGCGATGCCGGCATGGTGCTGCGACTGGAGCAGTCCGAGAGCGTCCCCGTTGCCGATGTGTGCGAGCATGCCCCGTGGCAATCGCTGGCGATGGGCCGACAGCCGCCCGAGGGCCTGGCCGAACCACTTCGCGGCTTCGAACGGGCAGCCTACGGCGTGCTCCCCGTCTGGGGCAGGCGCATGGTGGTGGCAAGCGTACACGGACCGGTGCCAGCGCCTAGCACAGACATGCCCCGCGACGGCAACGGGGTTGCACTGGTCCGCGGCGCGTCGTACTACGTACTCGACCGCAACCTCGACAACGACCTGCGCAACGACGCGCTGGTGCCGTGGAGCGTGTCCTCCGGGCAGGCCACGGGAGAGTGTGCGGTGCGCCGCTGCACGGTCTGCGAGACCCTCGTGATCGGGGGCAAGCCGCTCGCGGTGGAACTCGCCGCCCGCGGGGTCGACGCGCCGTCGTTCGCCTTGGAGTACCGCGCGCGTGACGCACTGAAGGGAGTCGTGACACTCGGCACCACTTCGTACCGTGCCATCGTGTGGGACCGCGGCCTCAGCGGCTACGCGGACCTGGAGTTCGTGCAGTTCGCCTTCGACCGCGATTTTGACGGCCGGGTCGACTGCCGTGACGGGGCCTGTGAGTTGTTCGCGAGCGGCCGGGGAAGGCTGTACCTCGACACACTCTCGTTCGTGGTCGACACAATCGTGCCTGCCCCCCTCGCCATTCATTGTACCGATGTCCGTGCCGACTCGGCCTCCTGCCGCGATGCCACGGTGGGCGCTACCCTCCCCGACTACCGCGGCGTCTCCCACGTGCCCTTCTCGCTCTGG
>CAZJJT010000302.1:0-5977 GCA_964546395.1 uncultured Fibrobacterota bacterium | reverse complement strand
CAAGATGCCCAGCTACGACGGGATCGAACTGCTCCGGCTCGTTCCCGCGGAGACGTCGAAGGTGCTTATCTCGGGCTACGTTTCGGAGGTGGCCGAGGAGAAGCTCAACGAGATGAACGCGGCGTTTTTCGAGAAGCCGGTGCCGATCAAAACACTCGGCAAGATTGTGCTGGACGCCGAGACGAGGATGAAGGCGCAGCCGGCATAGGCTGCTCAGCTGTCGAAGAAGGCGACGATATCACGGGGCGTGCGTGACGCGAGGAGCGCTGCGCGCGCCCTGTCGTTGTTGAGTCGCGCAGCCACGTCGGCAAGGAACCTGATATGCGGGCCCGCCGAGTCGCGCGGTGAGAGCACAAGTACAAATATCGTGCTCGGCTTCCCGTCGATTGACTGGAAATCGGCACCCTCGGGTTTGAGGCCGACCGCAACAGTGATGTCGCCGACCGCGTTGGTGCGCGCGTGCGGCAGCGCGATACCGTCCTGCATCCCCGTGCTCATGGCCTGCTCGCGTGCCATCACCGCCTCGAGCGCTTCCCTGCGGTCGGACACCCGGCCACCGCGGGTGAGCATGTCGACGAGTTCCTGGATGATCTCCTGCTTGGTAGTCCCGTTCAGGTGCGTTGTCACGCACGTCGGGTGGAACACCTTGCCCAGCGGACCCTTCCGGGCGGCGCTCATGTCGGCGGCTATCTCGCGCCGCATGGCCTCGGGACGCGCCGCGTGTTTGAGCGTGCCGATGGTTTCGTGGAGGTTGAGGAGGGCCTCGTACACCACGGTTCGCACCAGGGCCACGTCCTCCGAAGCCATGTCGAACATCAGCGAGGACGGGGTCAGCGTGAGCGCCACGTGAGTGCGTTCGCGGGTTACATGATAGACGACGTGCTCGTCGGCGACCATGTGCACGAAGAAGCCCTCGTCGCGGAAATACTCCACAACTTTGCCGCAGAGCAGCTCGGCCAAATCGCGCGTGGGGAAGTTGAATACGAGGGCCGAACGCTCGGCCGGAGGCACTTCCGCGCGCGTCCCGCGCTGTTTCACCCGCAGGGCTCGCGCCAGTAGTGGCGGGGTGAGCAGTACCGACAGAAGTACCATGACGATGGTCGCCCCGAACGCTTCATCGGTGAGCACGTGGTACGACAGGCCGGTACTGGCGATGATGAGTGCGACCTCGGAGCGCGGTGCCATCCCCAGACCGATGCGGGCCGCGCCAAGACGGTTGAACCCGACCAGCAGGGCCGGGCCGCCGCAGCCGATGAGTTTGGCCAGAAGGCAGGCAAGGGCGTAGGCGAGCCCGAGGCCGAGGACTGCGGGAGTGAAGAGCACGTGTACGTTGACGAACATGCCGGTGACCGCGAAGAATACGGGAACGAAGAACGCGGAGAGACCGTGAAGTTCCTCCTCGATTACGTAGCGGACATCCGTGCGCGACAGCACCAGCCCGGTGACATAGGCGCCGATGACCATAGCGAGACCGGCCCGCTCGAACAGCCCCGAAACCAGGAAACACATGCCGAGTGCCACGAGCGTGAACGCGGTAATCGCGCCGAAGCGCTTGAGCAGGCCCGCGATGCGGCGGGCGAGGAGCAGTCCCACCGCGGTGGCCCCGAGCCACACGCCGACCGCCTTGAGCGCGATGGCACCAATCTCGCCCCACGCGACACCGTGGTGCGCGGGAGCGTTGCGCGCGGTGCTCAGGCCGATGACAATGGCGAGAACGATGATGCCGATGACATCGTCGATAACCGCGCCCGCGAGGATTGTCACCCCCTCCGGCTTGTCGGTGGAGCGGGTGTCGTGCAGGATGCGGGCGGTGACCCCTACCGAGGTGGCCGTTGCGATGGCGCCCATGAACAGGCAGAGGGGCGAACTGACCGCGGTCCCGGTTACCGCCGCGGTGACCCAGGCCCCGGCGGCGAACGAAGCCACCACGCCGCCTGCGCCTACCACGGCACCCGCGACCGAGAAGCGGAACAGCATGCTGAGGTCGGTCTCGAGGCCGGCGTTGAACAGCAGCAGCACCGAGGCGATGGTGGCGATGCCGTACAGTTCGGGACGTACGGGTACACTCTGCCCTTCCACGAGCGGAAACAGCCCATGCTCAAACAGCGGGAACCCGAGGCCGCCGAGAAGGTAGGGGCCGATGATGATGCCGGCGACGAGTTCGCCGATGACGGATGGCAGCGAGACCCTGCGCGCGAGATCGCCCCCGAGTCGTGCGGCGATAAGTATCACGCCGAGCTGCAGCACCAGGTAGGTCATCTGGTGGATGATAGCGGAAGGCTCCGCCGCCTCAGAAGCGGCAAGGGCGGGAACAGCAGCCACGAGGCCCGCGACGCAGATGCCGATGAGCTTTGTTGCAGGCGGGCCGTGATTCATGGTGTGCACGAAAATAGCTGCCTCCGGATCGTATGCACAAGACTGTCTCAGCTCCCCGGCCGATTTATTTTGCCTGCGTAACCGGCAAGGAGGCATGGTGATGGCGGGGACGCATATCGCGGTGATTGACGTCGGCAAGACGAACAAGAAGGTGCTGGTGTTCGACAGCGCTCTGACAGTGGTGGACTCGGCATACCGGGTGTTCGAGGAGCGTGTAGAAGGCGGCGTGCACATCGAGGATATCGAGCACATGAGCGCCTGGCTCATGGAACAGCTGGGGGTGTACGCGAAGAAGTACGATATCGGTGCGGTGTCGGTGACCACGCATGGCGCGACCGTGTTGTGCATCGACACGGAGGGGAAGCTCGCGGTTCCCGCTGTGGCATACACTACCGAGACCGACAGCGCGTTCGACGAGGAGTTCTACCGTGTGTGCGGCGAGCCGCGCGAGTTGCAGCGCACCACCGCCACCGCGCGGTTCGGACTGCTGATCAATGCCGCCAAGACTCTGCTGTTCGCAAAACGGCAGTACCCGGAGGGCTTCGCGCGGGTCGACAGCGTGCTCAACATGCCGCAGTACTTCGGGTACCTGCTGACCGGTGTAAGGGGCGCCGAGCCCACCTACCTGGGGTGTCACACCTACCTGCTCGATTTCGCCACGAAGCAGTACTCGAGCGTGGCAGACGCGCTCGGGGTGCGCGACAAGCTGCCGCCCCTGGCGAAGAACTCGTGGAGCGTGCTGGGGACAGTGAGCGAGGAGGCGTCGAAGAAGACAGGGCTCGGGCGCGACTGTATCGTGACCATGGGTATCCACGACTCCAACTCCTCGCTGCTTCCGTACCTGGTGAAGGGGCACCGCAACTTCGTGCTCAACTCCACGGGAACGTGGTGCGTTGCCATGCATCCGACCGACTCGGTCGCGTTTGCCGCGGACGATCTCGGCAAGCTGGTGTTCTACAACCTGGACGCATTCTTCAACCCGGTGAAGACGACGATATTCATGGGAGGGCAGGAGTTCGACACCTGGCGGGCTGCATGCAAGACGGTGAACGGCCGCGACGACTACCCCGGGCTCGACGAGGAGCGGTGCCGGCGGATCGTGGCGGACCAGAACCTGTTCATCCTTCCCTCGGTGGTCCGCGGCACCGGCCTGTTTCCCGACTCGCCGCCGCGCGCGGTTGAGGGCGACCGCGTCTTCCCGTTGGAGCAGATCGCAGACGGCGGAGATGCGCCGTCGTTTATGAAAGATCATGAGACTGCCTGTGCGGTGCTCAACATCTCGCTTGCCGTGCAGTCGTCGATCGCGTTGTCGATGGCGGGGTATGACGGGTCAGGGAGCATTTTCACCGAGGGTGGGTTCCGCCGCAACCAGACGTACAACGCCGTGCTGTCGGCCATGTACCCCCGCTCGCGGGTGGCGACGACGAAGCTTGACGAGGCGACGGCGTTCGGGGCGGCGCTGCTGGCGCGTGCCGCGCTTGACAAGACGACCCCGATGGAGTCGGGGGAGCTGTTTGATATCGAGATAGTGGACGTTGCCACGGCGGATTTGCCGGGAATCGACCGCTATGCCGCAGGCATGCGCAGCAGGATTGCCGGAACGTAGCCCGCGATTGGCGGTACATGGGCGGTTCCGCACGCACGTATATTGGCGGAATGTGTGCGGCCACCATGGGGGTGTGGTGCTCCCTTTAACCGCTTAAGCGGTTGCGGGAGTCTCTGGTGGGTTGGCCGGGAGGGTGAGCGGATTCCAGGCAGGACTGCCCAACAACAGGGCAGTGGTGCCCGAAGTGGTGGTGTCAGGGCGGAGTATGCGGCATGGCATTGGTATTGCTGTAGATGTAGAACGCATGGTGCATGGTCTGCTGGGCAAGGACGGTCTTTCGGGGGTATGTGCAACCATATACGGCGCAGCGGAGGGTCTGAGAGATGCGAGCAGTGACGAAGGCGGCTGTGATGGCGACAGGTCTCGCGGTGGCAGGGGGGCTGGTGCACACTGGTGAAGGGGCGCCGGTAGTGACGGGTTCGCAGGTGCGGGCGTTCCTCGGGGGGAATACCGGCAGGCTGGTGTACACCTACCTCGAGTCGGATGCGGTGAACAAGTGCGGCAACGCGCTGCGGTACCTTGATTTCAGCGAAGAGACGTTGACTGAGCACGAGATCATGAACACACGCAGCGAGTCGACTACCACAGAGCCGCGCAACGCGTTGATCGCGCCGGATGGCAACTGGGTGGTGTACAACACGATCATGCGGGATGCGTGCTGGGACAGCAGGCCGAACTATTGGAGTCCGCAGGTCTACATCAGCAGGCTTCAGGCCAACGCGAGCAACCGGGTCAGTCTTGGTGAGGGCGGCCTGCCGCACTGGTGGCAGAAGCCGGGCACCGACGAGCAGTACATCATCTACAACGGCAGGGACCTCGACAACGACGGGTGGGTGGGCAATTACAACGGCGGGTTCCCGCCGACCGTGTCACCGACGTACTGCCAGCAGATCAATCCGACCACGAAGGCGACGATCGGCAGCCGGACGACGCTGATCCCGTACCAGGCCAACGGCGGTCGCTCCGTAAACGGGCAGTGGCTGTTCACAGCCGGGGGGATCCCGGGGACGTTCCGGATTGACGCCACGGTGACGTCGAACGCGACGATACACGAGCAGCTTGACATCAGCCTGTACGACTGGGATGACCAGGACGATCTGGACGGCTGCAACCCGTCCATCTCGCCGCACTGGTCCGAGACTGATCTGCGCGTGCTCTACCTCGACAAGCCCCACACCGGGTATCATGTCTGCGACGTGCGCGGGGGCAACCGCACGCATACCGATTGGACCACCGAGAGTACCAACCGCTATATCGACGAGACCGAGTGGTCGACCCATCCCGACTACGCCACTGTCAAGGCGTCGGTCAACAACCAGGAAGCGCCGTTCGATATCTACATCATCCGCCTGACCGACCACGCGCGCCTGCGGGTGATTGACGGGAACGCGTCATTCCCGCACCTGTGGGTGGAGTACACAATCGGCGTTGAGCCGCGCAGCATGACGCCGGCCGAGGGCCGCGGGAAACCGGGTGCGGCGACACTCGCCCGCTGGGCCGCTTCTCCGGCCGCCGCACCGTCGGGTACCAGCGTGCACGACATGCGCGGCAGGGCGGTTGCGGGTGCAAAGGCGGCCTCGGGCGTATACCTCGTTCGTGCGGGAGCATTCACTTCGACGGGTGTGGCAAGCCGGTAGGAGATCGACATGGGTCGAACACATGTTCAGGCTGCCGCGGCTGTGCTCTTCCTGTGCGCAGGCATGGCGGGTTCACAGTCGATAGAGGTGCTCTCGCCCAACGGCGGCGAGGTACTGACTGTCGGTGATACGATGCAGATCCGATGGGATACCACTGATTTTGTTCCTTCTGCTGTGGTGGTGTTGAGTGTGGATGATGGTGAAACCTGGTTGGGTCTCTTCAGTCGGAGCATAGCCGGACTAGAAGCATCCTGGGTGATAGCCCCGTTTGTATTGATCGCCGGGGACACAGTTGCTGTTCCCTCGGAGTTCTGTCGGATCAAGGTTTTCGAGTATAACTATGAGTCCAACCACGACG
>CAZJJT010000301.1:0-6033 GCA_964546395.1 uncultured Fibrobacterota bacterium | reverse complement strand
TCGCGAGGATGTGCAGCAGGTGCTGCAGTCGGCGACGTTCGTTACCGCGGACGGCCGCGAGATTCCCATTCTGCCGGTCGATCTTGTGCGCTACAACGATTCCACGCTGCATATCATACTCCAGGAGAACACTTCTGGCACGTCGTACACCGGCTGGCAGAGCGCGCAGGTTGCCTTGACCGATGCCATGCTGACCACTACCGGGCAGGGCGCCACGGTCAGTACGGTAGTCGACTCGGTCGGCCCGGTGGTCTGCCGGGTTGTACTCTACCCTGGGGAAGTCGGCGCAACTCAGAGCTCGCTGCGCATCTCGTTCAGCGAACCGGTCAAGTGCCAGCAACTGATGGCCGCTGCGCCTGAGGATGTGTTCGTATATATCGACCGTGATACGGTGAACGGAGTTGCGTTGCAGGGCGCGACCTTCGCGGGATCCTGTACCAGCGAGTACATATCGGAGGTCGTGGTGATGGTACCGGTCGGTGGACCACAGATTGACCCCTTGCGCGACCGTATCGGGTTGGCTGACGCAAGCGCGTTCGTCACCGACACTTCCGGCGTACACGCACCGGCGAATGGCCCGCGGGTGCCAATCGAGCTGGCGGCGGGGGGGACCGTGGAACTGGCCGTATACGGCAACCCGGTGAAGGCCGGGCGGGCGATCGAGGGCCAGGTAGCTTCTGCATATGCCGCCGTCCTGCAGGGCAACGCCCATGGCGCGCTCATCGGGGTCAACTCGCCGGTCCCGCTGAAGGAAGTCCAGGTCGGTTCGTCGCAGGCGTACGGCAAGGCCGACCTCTACGACGCGGTAGGGAACCTGGTGCGTCGCAGTCTGCCGGTACTGAGCACCGGGCGGGTCGGCATGTACGGTATCTACTGGGATATCAAGAACCACAACGAACGGCTGGTCGGCAATGGCACGTACCTGATGATCGTCAAGACCACTGATATCAGCGGCAAGGAGCGCCAACAGCGGATCAAGATCGGGGTACAGCGGTAAACGAGCAGACAGCGGGGTGCTACCGGTCGCAGCGAGAAGCCCCTGGCGCCACACGTGGGCGAGGACGGACTTGACATCCGGATACTGCTGCGCGGCGGCGAGTACCTCATCCTGCACTTGACCTCCGGGACTCGGATTACCTATACTGGCGGAAGAGTGTCGTTCCCAGCGTACAGACCGGGCCGGTTCGGAACGCAACGACGCGCAGAACTGGCCTCGAGTCAGGATTTCGGGTTGGGCGAGATTGAAAAGAGCGCAAAAAGCAATCTCCTGTCAGTTATGAAAGACCTCGAACATCGAGCATCTGGGCAAGCGCTCTCCCCTGCGGACCACTGCTCAGAGAAAGCTGGTGGGTGAAAGGATGCTTGGCATGGGTGCCGTGATCTTTGTGCTGCAGGAAATTGAGGGCGATAGCGCGTTCGCCACCGTCGTTGACCAAATGAACGAGCTTTCAGATGATACTTGGCTTCCCTACAGAAATGGCCAGCACAACGCGCTTGTGTATAACGCCAGCCAGTTGGAAGTGATTGAGTCCCCAAAACACTGGCCGGATCCGGACTATCCGCAAAGTTCCTTCCGCCCGCCCGTGACTGCCGTATTCGCGGCACTTGGCAGCAGTCTTTCCTTCCGCGTAATCGGAATTCACGCTCATCCGAAGGATGAACAGATCAGGATGGCGCAGGCACAATGGCTCAATGACAAGATGCAGAGCCTGGCCGACAACTCAAGTGAGACCCGGAACATCATCATGTGCGGAGACTACAATACGGGCGGACACCCTCTGGACGGGCTGCTGCAAGTGCTTGATGATCGCAGGATACTGCTCAATGTACCCAAGAAGAATGGTCCCGGAACCGGATGGGAAAAGAGAGAGGAATCCGACTATTTCTCAGCAACGTCGTCAAGTATCGCAAAAATCAGGGACGGAACGTGTTATGTTAATGAACCGGAAACATTTGATGAAACATACTTGACATTTGATGAGACATACAGCGACCATTTCCCGGTCTTTGTCGATGTTGGCGTGTGACGCCGGCTCCGTCAAGCGGCACCACTCAGCTGACTCCTGTGACACCGCTTCGGGCGATGAGGTCATGAAGCCGGGCGGTGAGTGGGTTGCGTTCTCGCGACCGTAGTCCGCCAACTGCACGGATCGCCGAGATGGAACCACGTGTCAGTTGGCTCGGCTGTCATCCCATCTCTGTCGGGCTGCCGCGGGGCTGAGCTTCCCGTCAGCCACATCCTTCAGAAGCGCGCAGAACCTCGGCGCTGTATTCTGCAGCACCAGCAGCGATGCGTTTGTGGCTGCTCGGACAGCAGCCGGCACGCCGCCGCCGTACGACGACCAGTGACCACAGAGGAGCAGACCCTCCACAGGCGTCTGATGTTGTGCCACCCTGGCTCGCATGTTCTTCATGCCGGGCCGAAACCCCATCATGGAGCCGTCCTTGTTGCCGGTGTACCGCTGGTAGGTAAGCGGCGTGGCCGCCTCGCACACCTCGATATGCCTGCGCAACCCCGGCAGCAGTCCTTCCTCAACGCGCTCAACGAGAATTCGCGCGAACTCCTCCTTCAGTTGCCGGTACGCGCTGCCTCGCACGCGGGTACCATCGGCTGCGCGCTCCGTGCGCCAGTGGTCGGCATAGTCGTACGAGGCCGCCACGAACACCACGAGCGTGCCCTTGCCCTGTGGCGCCATCGAGGGGTCGCGGGACGAGGGGCAGAAAACGGTGATTGCCGCCTTGCGGGGATCGGTGCCGTTGTGATCCGCTCGCGACACGTCATCGCGGGTCAGCGTCACAATCTCATCGCCCGGCAACCCCAACTCAGCAGGCGTGCAGTCCAGACCCAGAAAGACCGTCACCGCCGAGCGGTACGTCTCTGCCTTGCCTATCCTGTCCAGGAGCCCGCGACCGATTGCCCCTTCAGGAAGCAGGGCGCGGTACAGCGAATCGACGTCGCAGGCAGCCAGAACTCTGCCGGAGCGAATGTCGCTTGTGCCGCGTCCAGTCGCCACGCGCACACCTGCAGCGCGACCATTGTCAAGCAACACACTGGTAACCCGGCAATTCAGCCGCACATCCACCCCCCACCCCGCCAGCGTCTCACACATCCACCGGGCAAACAGACCACTTCCGGTCTTCGGAGGGTGCTGATAGTCCCCGGCATACGACCACGCAATGGGCACAAGACACGAAAGGAGACTCTCCTCAGAACAGTAAACCCTCTTCAGCCTCTCATCCCGGAAGAACCTGTTGAGCCCCCGCTGGGCCGTGTAGGACCCATACCTGACAAACGGCCACACAAACCGTGCAGACCTCAGGCCGAAGATGCACTTCTCGATGGGCCCCATGCTCTTTGTCGTCCTGAACCGCACCGATGCCTTCGTGAGAGACTCCCCCAGACTCCGCGCAGCCTTGAAAAAGGCGCGGATGCCTCTTGCCTCAGCGGGGAAATCGCTGATGAGCTGGTTTCTCAGTACATCCGGCTCGCTGGTCAGCAAGTAGTTGAACGAGTCGCCCTTGAACCGCCGGATGTTGGTCTGGGGCTCTGTGGAAGGAGCGCCAGGGCCGATAAAATCGAACACTTTCCTCGCCATTCCCCCGGGGCCGCACTGGTTCAGCCAGTGAATCGATGTATCGAAGTGGAACCCGCTCCGCTCGAACCCCGCAAGGTACCCGCCCGGCTGAGAAGCCTGCTCAACAACGCAGACCTCCATGCCGGCCTTGGCCAGAAGCGCGGCGGTAGTAAGCCCGGCAATCCCGGCGCCAATCACCGTAACATCGTAGGTGCACTCTGCCATTCCAGATAGAAAACAGCCGCTCCTTCCCGCACGTTCTGGATCCGGGGTCACCCTTTGGTGGACGAACCCGCGTTCCATGTTGGTTCCACGCCGCGATGTGTGCCCGCGGCGCGTATGCTAACCCTCGGCCAGGACCTCACGAACCAGGGCGGCGTTCTCCTCAACCATCTCGTCGTTGTCTCCACGGTACATGCCGACGTTGACGATGTCGGTTGGCTTGATGTTCTCGAACGCGTACTCGAACGCCATGCGCGCGTCTATCCGGCCGGCGCCCATGATCTTGTACGCAATGCAGGGCTTCCGGATCTCGCGAATGACCTCCACCGCGCGGCGAACGTCGCTCAAGCGGAACCTGTGCCCTTTGCCCTGGTGAAGACTGCCGCAGTTGAAAAAGCATACGGCGTGGAAGTCAACGATGTCCAGCGAATGTACCCAGCGGTGTACGTCGGGCGCGTGGGCGGCGACGCCAACCGGGACGCCGTGTGAGCGTACGACCTCACACCAGCTCCGCAGCGTCTCTTCGTCGCCGTTGCGGTAGAGTTCATCCACCAGGGCCCCATGGAAGTAGGCGGCCCGACAGCCAATTTCCACCGTGTCGCGGACAGCGGCGGGCATGTCGCCACGCCCCCCGGGGTTCAGCTGCGCCACCCACTGCATCGGGCCGCCATCGGCAAGGTACTCCCGAACGGCCTGCAATACGTGCGGCGTCTCGTTATTGGTGACAATCGTGTTGATACCTGCGTCTGCGGCGCGACCCCAGGTCTCTCTGATTCTCTCGACAGTGTAGTACTCCCGCATCTGCTCATCGCGCAGGTCGCTCTGGTGGCTGTATCCCCCGAACGGGTTGGAACCGATGACCAGTCGCGTTACCTCGAGACCGCAGAAACCGACGCTTGGCAGCATATGGGAACCCCTCTCGAAGGTCCGCTCGTTCCGTTTCCCCGGCGGTGTAGAGAAAATGCACTCCGGCAGCCCACCACGAACCAGCCACCAGCGCCGGCCCCGCCAACCGGCAACCGCGTGGTGCGGGCAACGACCGGGTGGCGTGTGCCGCTGTGAGGCGGCGTCACGCAGCCGACTCCTACAATATCGCTTCGGGCGGTGATGTCATGAAGCCAAGCGGTGAGTGGGTTGCGTTCTCGCGAGCGGCATCACCGCACCGCGAGCGTTGAACGGCGATGGCGCGGCTTGCATCGGCTCGCGTGCTACGCCCGCCATGCAGCAGGCCGTGACAGCGTCCGGTCCGACGCCATGTTATGGTCGTTTCCACTTCGGTCCGCCATGGCTGTCTCTATGCTGCAGGAACATAGGAAATGGTCTTGGCCACTTCCTTCGGTGAGGACCCGAGTGCAAGGAGGGACTTCACCAGGAGGTCCATTGATACAGTCGGGTCGTTCCGTTCCATCTTCGCGACACGCGACTGACTGGAGTGGATCATTGCTGCCAGACCGGCCTGGGTCAGGTGTTTCCGCCTCCGCTTGGCCTGCAACTGCATGGCAAGTGCCAACTTCATCTCGACATAGGCCGACTCATCAGGAGTCAGGCCCAGGAACTCTGACGCAGTCCCAACTTTCCAGCCCTGCTTCGCCAGCTTCCTGGCTTTCTTCTCGTTCATATGCGATCATACTCCTTCATGCGGCCCTTGCACACATCGATCACGCTTCGGGGTGTGGTGCGCGACTTCTTGCTGAACACGTCCAGGATGACGATGGCATCCGGGTCAACGCGATAGACAACTCGCCAGTTTGCATCTGCGTCCTTCACACGTAACTCATGGCACCTGCTGCCAATGTCGGGCATCGGCCGGGAATGGGGGAGCGACAGTGCGTGACCCTTCTGCAGCAGTCGCAGCAGGAACCCTGCTTCCAGTCGGGCCTCCACTGAGAACGGTGGCGTCTTGACTTCGCCATGCAGCCACACGAGTGGTTTGTCTGTTGGACTCACTGGCTAAGTATATGTCAAAGCTGACATATTGTCAATAGGTAATGCCGTGGTTGCTTCACGCCGTTGCTTTCAACCATAACGCTGGCATTGAACGGCGATGGCGCGGCTTGCTCCTGCCCGCGTGCTACGCCCGCCAGAGAGCAAGCCGTGACAGCGTCCGCTCCAACGCCTTGTTGGCCTGCGCTGTAGCCATCATTCTTCGTCAGGCAGCGTAGTCGTATACCGGTGTCTCAATAGTCCTGCATGGTCGCGCTGCGCCGGAAATGAGCTGTTGCAGGTGTTCGACTGT
>CAZJJT010000300.1:0-6050 GCA_964546395.1 uncultured Fibrobacterota bacterium | reverse complement strand
GCGTCTGGTAGTCGTCGCTGGCAACCTGCCCCGCCGCCTCCCCTGAACCGAACCCGCTCTCCATGATGCTGTCAACCGAGACGATTCTCACGTTGTCAAGAAGGAGTACCTGTCCCCCACTCCCCGCGCCCTCAAAGCGGATCGTGTGGCTCCCCGCACTGCTCACCTGGAACGCTGCACTTCCCCATTCCGACGCCAGGTCCCGCGTGTCACGCGACCACCCGCCGATACCGGCATGGTCGCCCGGGTACGGAAGGCGGTCATCGCTCTGTGCCTTCGGGCTGATCCAATCGCTGTCACAGTAGATATCGAAGGGATTGCCGTTGCTGCCGTAGGCGGCGTTGAACCGCAGCGCGTACCAGCCGGTCTGTCCGAAGTTGACCGATGCACTGACACTGCCGCCGTCGATGATGTACGCCGCCTGACTCCCGTCCGCGGCGGCGTCCGGCGTGCCCAGTGCACCAATCGCGCTGCTGCCGTTCTGGTAGTAGATACCGGCTGTGCCGGAGAACGTCCATGACGAACTCCCCGGCTGTTGCTGCATCGTGCCCGCACCGATCGCCGGTGACTCGAAGCTCGAGTCCGGCACCCGCGTGACACTGGTCTGTCCGAGCGGACTGCCGACGCCGTAGTACGTCGCGCCGCCTGCGCCCCAGAGGTAGTAGCTTGCCGGGTGCGGCTCCGCCACGTGGTTGCCCGTGCCATTGTCGTAGTAGTCACTGAACATCTGCAGTGAGCGGCTCGCCGTTTCCTGTGCATTGTTGTACTGGTACTCCACCAGCATGCGTACACGCGGCCCCATCGCCGCGTTGCCGTACACCGCCCTGAACGCATCGCTGCACGCCACAGTGCGGGTGTCGAGCCACCGGCGCATACCGTGGATTCCACAGTCACTCGCGCTGAGGCTGTTGTCGTAGTTCATGATCTGCCAGAGCGGGGTGTTGTTCTGTCCCTGCGCAACGGCAATCTCGCGGCACTTGCCGGTTGACACAAACGCCCAGTTCCAGATCTCGTTACCCACCTCTATGTAGACCCGAAGGTTGGGGTTCAGCGGCGGGTACACCGGGTCGGCTTGCGGGCCCGTGTACGGCATCACTCCGTCGGAACCGTACTTCAGCACGCTTGCCAGCTTTGCGAAATAGTCGTCACAGGCCTTGATCGGCAGCGCAAGGTACAGGTCCTTGCCGGTTTCGTTGCAGGCCATGATCAGGTACTCCCAGTTCTCCTGCGCGCTCCAGTACACGTCCGGGTCGGACACCGAGAAGAACGCGTGGTCCGGGAGCGTCCGGTCGGCCCATACTGAGTCTGCGTTGCCGTTGGCACACTCGAGCCAGCGCAGGCAGCTGTAGTGCTCGGACACCGCCCTCTTGAACGGCCGATACACCACTTCACCCGTGTCATGCGACAGCGTGTCATCGGGCTCCAGCGGCATCATGAGGCGGATACCGGTAACGCCGGTGTTGTTGGCGACCGTACCCGTGCGGCTCGTCTCGTCGAAGTGCAGGTTGACCAGCCGCGAACCGTCGATGAGCATCCGTGCCGTGGTCGTGTTCGACGCGACGTCGTAGCCTGCGCCGCGGGGAAGTGCGGAGTAGGTCTGCGTGCCCACCTTGAACGACACCGCGTTGCAGCACCCGCCGGCCACGCGTGCCTGGCCTTTGAATGAGAGTGTGAACCAACCGGCATACTGACGGTCGCGGGTGTCACCCTCGCTGATGCAGTACTCATCACCGTTGCGATCACCCGTCGGCCAGCCAAGCGAGTCCGTGAGTGTGTCGTCACCGTTGTACCACCGCGAGCATTTCATCTTGTCGGCCCAGATATAGCCGGCGTAGGAGGCAGCGTTGAGCCCCTGGCTCGAGACCACGTCGATGACTTCCATGGGGACACTGTGACTCCACCAGAGCAGCCGGCAGGATGCCGGGCCGGCGAGATCGCGGTACTCCACCAGGATGTCGTACGTCTGCCCGGCAGCAAGCGACTGTGCCGGGCTCGAGAACGTTCCCGCGGCGTTCCACTGCTCGACAAGCGTGCTCCAGGTGGTACTGCCGGCGGCTTTCAACTGCACCCGCACACCTTCGTCGGCAACCGCCACAAATACGTAGTCTTCGGAGTAGCGCGCCACTACCTGACCGGTCCATCGCACCGAGAAGTTGTCACGCGGGAACGTACGGAGCAAGTGGTAGGTGGAACCCCCGATGGGCAGCAGTTCACCCCAGTCGAAATCGATACGGACGTCACGGCGCGAGAACACCGGCGCCCCTGAGAGCTCGGCGTTGGCGAAGTACTCACCCAGGATTCCACACCTGGCAAACCCGCCACCCACGGCATCCGGGCCTGCTGCCCGCACGCACCCGACCGACAGTACAACAGCAACGTACAATGCACACGACAGACGACTGGCCTGCTGCATGGTTCCCCCCCGCGGTACTGGTTCCAGATGCCTCTGCAATATGTGATGATACAGCCATCGCTCAGTCATGCGCCACCGCTGCGCCTGTGCCGCCGTACCTCAATCGACCGATACCCTCCGGGCCGCCTGTCCGGCAGGTGCCGAGGCGGACTTGCGACGGTCGATCACGACGCCTTCATAGCCGGTACTCCCCGGCACACCCAGCGAGCGCCCATCGATACGATACACACCCCTGGTGTGCAACAGCGGGCCTCCACGTCCGAGCACCGCCGCTCGTCGCGTACCGTGGACACTCGTCGACGGGTTGTAGCTGGTGCCGTACAGCGTGACAACGCTGTTGGCCGGGATACTGAACGTCGCCGAACTGGGCTGCGATCCCTGGTTGACACAATCAGTGCTGAGGTTGGTTACCCACTTCTCGAACGACGACGGCAGATCGGAGCCCGCGATCTGGACCGACTGTGCCTGGCTGCCGGTGACCATCGATATGGCGAGCGCGTTTTTCGCAGGGTCACGGAATGCCACGAAGGCCGTGAACTGCGCGCTGTCGCTCGAAGTCGACTTCAGCTGTACGCAACCACGGGTGATGAACTTGTTGATCGTCTTGGCCGCATAGAAGGTGCGCGTGCGCTGGCCCTGGCAGATGTAGTATTCGTCAAGCGAACCGACCATCCCCGGCGCATCACCAACCAAACCGTACTTCAGGTACATCGAGACCTTGCCGTAGCGCAGGCACGCGATCACGTCCGTGGCATAGCTCATGCCCATGCTGCCCGCGTTCTCGGTCTGCCACAACTCCCAGCCTTTGCTGCCGGTCTGGCGGTACATGTTCGCCAGCACGCCGGAGTTCATTTGTGCCGGTGTCACGCCGTCGGCCGAGTAGCCGTGGAAGGCCAGCGCATCGACGTAGGCCTGTGCTGACGGGTCCAGCATGAGCGGTGGGAAGTAGGGGCTCGACGCCCACGCTTCGTACATGTCCTCGGGCAGGAAGATTTTCGTGTTCAGCCCCGCGGCCTCAATCTTCTGCCCGATAAGCTTCATCACCTGGATCAGATCCGCGCCCGTATAGATGCAGGACGCGTAGAACACCGCGAACTGCGGCTCGTTCTGCGGACTCAGGGCGTAGAGATCGGTCCCGTACATGGACTTGAACGACTGGAGCTTCTGGATTGCGTAGTCTCCGAACGCGTTGTAGCTCGTGGTCTTCAGGTGTCCGCCATTGTTGAGGTTGTTGTTGTCCTTCATGCTGGCGGGCGGACTCCAGCAGGAACCGACTACCACCGGCTTCACCGTCGCGGCATCGTAGCAGGTCTTGGTGTTGCCGAAGTTGGGGTCAGTGGTCTCACACCAGTCGACGCGCAGGACCGACACGCCACCGTCGTTCATCAGAATGTCGGCAAGGTTCGACGGGGTGTTGCCGACCGAGCCGCCGAAACCGACGATGGTCTGGTAGGTGGTGGTGTGATCGATGGTGATGGTGACTGCGGGCACCGCAACTGCCACAAGCAGGACTGCAAGCACGGACACCGTGCCGCGTACGACAGGTGAGTAGAGACGCGTGGACATGGTTGGAGCTCCTTCCCCCGAGCGCGAGTGTAGGCACCACCTTTCTTCCCTGAACGCTTCATATTGTATAGGGACCGAGGAGCCACTGCGACCAAATAGGGGCTTACTGTGACCACTTAGTGCAATATTATCGTTAAGCAGGACCAACGGTGGAGCGTGGAGCCAGGATCCCTGGGACGGTAACAGCGAGACTGTTCGTCCGTTGTGCAGTTGACGGTCGGAGCACCAGATCAAGCGAGGCCCGCACAACACCAGAGGCATTGAAATCGAACGTGGTGAGGTCAGCGAGCAGCGCCGCCGGTGAGCCGTCGAAGCCCACGACCGAGACGCGCTGCGGAACGCCGACACTATGCGTAGAGAGGTACCCCAGGGCTGCCAGCGCAGCTTCGTCGTTGGCGCCAACCCAGGCCGAAATGGCGCGATCTGCGGCAGCCTGCCGGAACAACGGCTCAAGGCGAGACTCAGCCAGTCGCGAGGCCAGCGGTCTGGTCAGTACATCCGCCACCCAGCGGCCGTCGACGATGTCGTGGTACCTGCCGATCTGCGCCGCCAGTTCGTCCACGGCGTGTGCTACAGAGGGAAGTACGTCGCGCGAGAAATGGCCCTCGGTGGTGTCTCGCGACGAGAACTCTCTGCTCGAGATGTCCACGACACCGTCACCAAACACATCGCGCATCCCGTTGAGTCGGTTCAGCACCCAGCTGTGACCGACGCCTTGTTCTGTGGAGTACTGGGAGAGGAACACCACTCTCCGGTGCCCGAGTTTCCGCAGCAGCATCGCCACCTGCCGTCCTGCGGCCCGCGCGCCCTGTATGCTGACAACAGGGACATGGCGGGTTCGGACGATGTCGGGAACGGGGCAGTCGCCCAGGATGTCCACGACCACAACGGGCCGCCGGCCGGCAAGCAGTGTGTTGAGTGCTGTGGTCTGCGTTTGGGTGTCGTGACCTGCGATGAGAAGGTACCCGTGCAGCGAGGGGTCCGCATGGATGGGTCTGAAGATGGTCTGGAACAGCACGGAGGTCCGCTGCAGCGTGCATTCGCGCTCGAGGCCTGTGCAGAACTCCGCTGCCTTCGAATCGTACCCGGCAAACTGCGCCAGTGTGTCGCCGGGCCCCACGAGCATGATCCGCGACATCCCGCTGTCCGACTCGGCCCTGGCCACCACCCACTGCCTTCCACGCCGCACGATACTGCCACGGTGTGCCAGAGCAGCAAGAGCCCGGCCGACTGCCAGATGGCCCGCACGGTAGCGCGCCCGGAGCTCCTTGACAGACGGGAGCGGCGTAGGCAGAGTGCCGCTGAGCACAGCACGCTCGATCTCATCCACCAACAGGTCTGCCCGTCCTGCCCGAGCCGCAGGTGCCGCGTTGCGCACGGGCAGCGGCACCGCAGCAGCAGGGTCGGCCCACCGAATCCCGCCTCGCTGTCGCACGGACAGCGCTCGCTGTTCTGCCAGTACCCGGACCGCTCTATGCATCGTCCGCACCGACACTCCCGCGTGACGTGCGAGGGTGGCCACGGTGGGCAGACGCTCTCCGGTGCGGGCACCCAGGCACCGGAGTGCCTCGAGTGACTCCAGGGCTCTGGCAACAGCGGGAGTGGCGCGAGTCTGCATGTCAGGAAAATAGCAGGGCTGCGACTCGCGCGCGCCGGGGTCGGGTTGCTACGCGCATCTCAGGCAGGCAGCAGTCTGCGGTACCACGCGGCTTTGCGGTCTACCTTGGATCGGCGCCCACCTGTGCCCGACTGTCGAAACTGGCGAGGAGGGCGATGAGTGACTCGAGCGATTCAGTACATGCTGCGACGTCTTGTTTCCTGGCACGCAGTTTCCGCAGTACATCATCGATTGCATCGTCAGCTCTGGACCAGGCATCAGGACTCATCGCCCGAAGCCGTCCAGCGGCATTGTCCCAGGACTGCTCCAGATCACCAACCCGTGACTTGGCGCCGGGCAGGTCGCCCGCACGCACGAGTCCCAGCACATCGTCTGCAATCTGGCGGAAGCCGGATACGTCACCCAAGGGCGTTCCTGGAGAGGACTCTGCGGTCGTCTGCGTGAGCAGTGCCG
>CAZJJT010000299.1:0-6099 GCA_964546395.1 uncultured Fibrobacterota bacterium | reverse complement strand
GTCCGCCTTGCGGCCAACCCGCCCGCGGGTCCGTACGCGGTTGACCTCAACAACGACGGAACCCGCGAAAAGACCGGCATCGCACTGACCGGCGACAGCCTGGTGATAACGGGCTACCGCTCAGGTGACACGGTTGCCAACGCAAGCGTGCTCCCGCAGGGGGCAGCGTGCGCCTCGAGTGTGTTCGCCGTTGGTCCCTACGTGTTCCGGTCGGGAACGCTGATTCCGCTGGCACAGCCGACACCGGTACCGGACGGCGGATCATTCGGGCAGCAGTCCCTCACCGTGCGGTTCGCTGCAGCAGGACAGGACAGTGTGGCCGACATCTACTACGTGGTATGCCCGCAGCAGGTGCCGTGTCCGATTACCAACGCGGTGCTCTACCACGACAGCATTGTGCTCGATCTGTCAGGTGGTTCACAGGCGCTGCGCTTCGAGGCACGTCCCAAGACGGGGAAGGAGGGCACCTACTCGCCCAGCGGACTCGACTCGGCACTCTACATCTACAGCCCGCGCGTGCTTGGTGTGCCCGTTCCTCGTCCGGGCAGCAGCACACTTGCACTCGACACCGTGCGTGTCTTCTTCGAGAGCACCGACCAGAGCCCCTACCGTCGCATCTACTACCGCGCGTGCACCGACACCGTGGGCTGTACACTCGACACGGTGACCGCACTGGTGTACGACTCAACCACCGGTATCCTTCTCAACATCTCCGCAGGCCAGGCCGCTATTGCGTACAGGGCGGTTCCGCTGGCCGCGTACGCCGGTGAGTATGAGCCAAGCATGGTGGGCCGGGCCCTGTACCTGTACCGTCCCGAGTACACCGTACTGTGGGCGGCCTACTATGACCGCAATGGCGACGGACGTATCGACGCGGCGCGACTCGAGTTCAACAAGGATGTACCCCTGGTGCCGCAGAGCGTGGTTCTGACACCGCCGGCAGGCGGGACAGCAGTGACCGTCACCCCAACGCGCATCACAGCCGCCCTGTTCGAGGCGGCTTTTGCTGCCTCGCCGTTCCCAGCGATCCAGACCGGGTTTACCCCGGGTCCGTACGGCCGTATCGACGACGCCAGCGGCCAGTTCGTAACCACCTCGTTCTTCGTGGACGACAGTCTGGCGCCGGTGATAGTCAGTGCGCTCTACGGCATGGCAGGAGGCGCAGAGGGCGGAGTGTACCACGACACGCTCGTCGTGACATACTCGGAGGCCGTCACAGTCAGCGGGACGAATCCATTCCAGGTGTTCGGACACATCACGTCACTGCCGATTGTTTCGTACCGCGCCAGCGGCGTCACTGTCACCGCCCTTGTTGACATTCCCGAGTCGCAGCGCGACCTCGCACCACTCTCCGGCGACTCACTGTCAATCGCAGTCGTCGCCAGCACCACTGTCGACTCGCGCGGCAATACCCAGACAGTGTCGGCTAACCGCCGGGTGCCCATCGTCGTGACCTCGCCGCCTGATTTTTTCAAATCGGCTTCAGGTCCCGTACCGTTCAACCCGCCCGATCAGCACTACACGATCGTCCTGCGACCCAACGAACGGGTTGCCGCACTCTCGGCGAGCGACAGGGCCAGTCTGCAGATCTACGATGCGACGGGCGGGATCGTGGGTGAGGGCGAGCTCGAGCAGTCCGAGGGCCTCCTGCGCTACACCTGGGACGGTCGCAATCGGGATGGTCGACTGGTAGGACAGGGGACCTACATGGTGGTGGTTGATCTGACGATGAGTGGGCGGTCCACAACGAAGAAGTTCAAGGTGGGGGTGAAGCGATGAGGCGACAACCATCCAACATGCGCGGTTCGTCCTCAGTACTCTGTCGTCTATCATCTGCTGCGCTGGCAGCGCTCCTTGGCGTTGCCCCACTGGCTGCCGAGGGGCTTCCGGGCGAGTTCCTTGTCTCGGGCAAATGGCGTGCCGTGGGCAACGAGAGTTCACCACTCACCAACCCTGCGTTCGTGCTCGAACGTTCGTGGCTCCGTGCACGCTTCACGGGGAGTTCGCTCTCCGGCGACTACACCATGGGTGATCTGGGAGTGTCGGTGCCGGTCGGCCTGCACCAGACGCTTGGGTTTTCGTGGCTCTACCAGAGCGCTGGCGAGTATGACATGAAACTCTTCGATGAGGCAACCCTCACCGAGACGACAGTCGGTAGCATGGAGGACCGCAACCACGTGTTCACGTTCACGTACGCGGTGAGTCCGTGGCGCTGGATTGGCGCAGGAGCGAACGTAAACGTGGTGTACAACCAGTTCGCCAATGACAAGGAGACCGGGGTGGGAGTCGATGCAGGGCTGAGCTTGCGATTCCCGGCACAGAAGTACCTCGGGAGGCATGTCCTGGGTGTTGCCATGCAGAACGCAGTCGCGCCGGTCATCGGCACTGCTTTTGCCCGCACGCTCAACATCGCGTGGAGTGGCGCCTATGCCGACCGGCTGGTAACGTCGCTGGTCGCCTTCCAGTTGCGTGACATCGGTACCGGCGCGGCCGAGGGTGCGTCGGGCACCGAGTGGGCACTCGACACCAAGATTGGGGTGTGGCCGTTCAGGGTCGCCTCACTCTACGGGTTGCTGGGGTTCGCCGAGCGTGGCGTGGATTACTACGGTGGCGCTGTGGGTGTGAACCTGCCGATTGCCAACCGTGGCCGCGACCTCGAAGCGGTGTACCAGTACGTGGGCATGCACGACGGACTCGCGATGCACTCGATCTACGTGCAGGGCGAGTTCGGGTGGAACCGCGAGGAGCTGCACGCGAAACTGGAGGAGCGACGTCGGAGCGCGTTGCCGCGACAGCTGTTCGAGCGGGCGCTCGGGCTCTTCGACCAGGGCAAGTACTGGGAGGCGTTCTTCACGTTCACCAGGATCAAGGCGGACCACCCGCGGTTCAACCGTCTCGACGCGGTTGACTACTACGCAGCACGGTGCCTGGAGGGACTCGACATGCGTCAGTCGGCTCTCGCCGCCTACGAGCTGGCTCGACGGACCTACCCGGGCAGTGGCTTCATGCCCGAAATTGTCCTGGGTTCTGCCCGTGTTGCGTATCGCGAGTGCAACCTTGCGGAAGTCGAGAAACTCTACGGCGAACTGCTGGAAATGCCGGGTCCGGACTCACTCCAGTACGAGGGTCAGTACCTCTATGCGGAGATGTGCATGCGGTCCTCGCAGTTCGACAGGGCCCGAGCGCTGTTCGACGGCATCCCGAAGGAGCACCCCCTCTACCTGTTTGCGCAGTACTCTGCTGCGGTGTCCGATCTGCTGCTCGGGTTCGCGCGGGAGACCGAGCGACGGCTGCTGGAGGTGGCCCTGGCGCCGGCCGCCGATGAACCGAGCCGGGAGATCGTCGACCGGGCGAACCTGAAACTCGGACTGCTGTACCTGGAGGAGCTCCGCGATGACCCACAGTCGCTGCCCAAGGCGGTCACCATTCTCCGACGCGTGCGAACGCAGAGTCCCTCGTACACCGAGGCGCGCGCGGCCCTTGCCTGGTCTGCGCTCAAAGTGCGCAACTATCCGGACTGTATCAGTGTCGGTCGCGAGCTGCTGGGGATCCGGTCGGCTGATCCCCGACTGCGGGCTGAAGGTGCGTTGGTGGCAGGATATGCACTGATAGAAACGAAAGAGTACATCGCTGCGCTGGACGTGCTGGAGGAAGGGGCGGCGCTGGTGGACACCTACGAAGAGAGCAGGCCGGTACCGGTGTCAGCAGTCCGGAGCTCATACGAGGGGATCGCACAGAGCGCGGTCAAGCTGGCATACCAGAAGGACAGTGATGAGCGCGTGAAGGCCGTGGTCGCGCTTCGCCGACGCCAGATGGACACCAAGGAACAACTCGACAAGGCGATACGCGACGCCGACCGTGCCGTGAGTAACGCCGATCTGCGTCGCCGTCAACAGGATCTCAAGACCGACGTGCTGTACCTGCTGGCGGAAGCCACCAAGAAGGCAGCGACCGAACGGGCGGTGGAGTACCACCAGCGCATGAAGCTCAGGGCCGAGCAGTACGACCAGAAGATCGAGCAACTGAAGCAGGAGGTCGAAGGACTGAAGTAGACAGGACAGAAGTGGGACCCCGGGGTTGGCACTGGCAGTTCATTCCCCCCGTTTGTGCAGCCAGGGCCATTCTCTTCCTCCCCGGGGTCTCCGTTGCTTCCGCCCCCGCACGCCAGGGGCCGAGGCGGATGCTGCCTAGCCAGAGGTAGTTTCCCCCCCGTACCTCCGCTCAGGAGCAGCCACGCATGCGCTGGGAGACCCACCTCGACGGTTCGTTCGACATCATCACCGACCACGGCTCGCTGCGCAACGCCGTCCCCGGTATCGACCATCAGGACATCCGCGCGGCCAGTGTCCATGTCGACAGCAGTCGTGTGCGGTATGAGTTGGTGACGGGCGTGCTGGAGCTGACGTTCGCTGCGTGTGACACAGGAGTGACGGTCGGCTGCCGCCTTGAGGGGTTCGCGCAGGCGCCCAACTGGGTGCACCCGGTGCACACCGCCCGCGTAGAGGGCTTCAGCAGGTTCTTCCGCCAGGGCATCGGGTTCTCGGGCCCGACGAACCTGGTCGATCTTGCTGCCCAGCAGAAGGCGTGGAGCTTCGAGAGCTACCTGCAGGCGGCGCTGGTTGACAGCGGGGAAGGGACACTGGTCATCGGGCCGCGGCAGCACCGTGACTATCTCTTCAAGGCCCAGGTCTACAACCGCCACTTCCGGCACAACTTCCGCAACCGCGAAGTGGATGACAATGTGTCGCTGTTTGAGGCCGGGTTCCGCACGGAGCGCATACCACTGACAAGCGAGCTTGTTCTGCCCGATCTGCACGTGTCGGAGGGCGATGGGCTGTTTGCAGCGGTGCGTGCCTTTGCCGCGGAGACTGCAGAGGTCAACGGGGCCCGGGCCCCCTCGGCGCCGCGCTACCACTACTGCTCCGCCTACCACTACGGACCGCACTTCACCACCCAGCGCCTGGAGCACCTGCTGGAGGGTCTGAAGGTTGCGGACCCGAAGCGTCGAGTGCAGTGCGTCCAGATCGACGACTGGTACATGAGCAGCCGTGGGGACTGGCTCACGTTTCGCGAGCACCTGTTTCCCGGTGGTCTTCCTGCGGCGTTCGAGAAGATCAAGGCGGCCGGTTACACACCGGGGATCTGGGTCGCACCGTTCATGGTGGGCTGTGACTCAGAGTTGGCAAGGAATCACCCGGACTGGCTGCTGCACACCGCGGATGGCACACGTGTGACAAGTTGGCGCTACTTTGTCGGCGGGATGCCCGATTTTGAGCACTACGTGCTCGACAGCAGCAACCCACAGGCCCTTGCGTGGGTACAAGAAGTGTTCCGTACGATGTACGGGTGGGGTGTGCGCGTGTTCAAAACCGACTTCCTGGAGTGGGGCTACCGCGACTCGACCAAGTATGCACGTCACACGCCGGGCAAGACAGGTGCGCAGTACTTCGACGATGCGATGCGCGCAATCCGCGAAGCGATTGGTGAGGACAGCTACTGGCTGGGGTGTATCACCTACTTCGCGCCGTCGATTGGGTACATGGACGGCATGCGGATGACTTCAGACGTGGGCCCGAAGTGGGGCAGCGAAGGTGCGATTGGCAATGATGGTGTGGGCGGCGGCATCGGGAACATGATCGATGAGAGCTACGGCACGCTGTACATGAACAACGTGTTCTGGCAGAATGACCCGGACGTGGTGTACGTCCGCAACTGGCATATCGACCACACCGATGCAGAGTTCCGGAGTCTTGCGGCGTGGGCGGGCGTGCTGGGGCATTCGGTGAACACTTCCGATGAAATCGGCGACCTGTCGCCGGATCGCCTTGCGTGGTGGCGTTGGATTCGACCGTCAGATACTCCCTGGACTGCGCGGTTGCCGTACTTCGCCAGGCCGTGTCCGTTGCGCGTGGCGGTACGTGACTACCCGGATGCCAACGGGCAGGCGGTGCTCGCGCTCAACGACGAACCGTCTGCGGTGACAACGGTTCTGCACCTGCGGGAACTGACGGGACAGGGGTCGGCCGCTGTGTATCGATGGTCACCAGGGGGTGCGGAGCTGCTTGGGACACTGGAGCAGCTGGTGCTGCAGCTCCCCGC
>CAZJJT010000298.1:0-6102 GCA_964546395.1 uncultured Fibrobacterota bacterium | reverse complement strand
ATGCCATATTCCCTTATCATTAGTGGAGTCCCATGTGCCGGTCACATTCTGCCACCCCGCTGTCACCGCGTTGCCCCGGTACATCGTGACCCAGCCGCCACTGGCACACTCCGACCAGTACTGGCCGCACGAGAAGTGCACCACGACCTGGAACGAGCCGCCGCTCAAGCTGTCGACTTTCACCCAGAAATCGTAGTTCCATTGGCTGCCCGGTGAGCCCGGAAGCTCATTGAGGCGCTGGGTGAAATGGCCCTGGGAGTCGCCAACCGACATGACTGTCAGTCCGGCAGGCGCCGAATGGTAATCATCGGTGTCACGCCAGATACCCATGGTGGACGGCATGCCCTCGATGCCCCACTCGGTCGGGCTGCCGTACTCCGTGGGGCATGGCTCCTGGCACTGTGAGAAGCTGCTGTTGTAGAGGTACACCGTTTGTGCCGACACCAGCGTTGCGGCAACCAGCACGCCCGCTGCCCCGGCAATCAGCTTGTTGGGACGCATGACACTCCCCCCTCCGCTTAAGTGAATACACCCACGCCGGAACCCAGGACCGGAATCCGGCAGTCCGCTCCTTACCGTACCCCCCATGGTACTCTTCCTACTCCAGGCAGGCAAGTCCCTCGAGCACGGTATTCTCAATCCCTAATATAAGTAGAATCCTGTGTTCCTGCCCAGATTGCACTTCGGTGGGCCGACATGGCCAGACACGGCTTGCTGTTGCGGCAGTGCACGCAGCTCCATTGGCTGAGGCCATGCAGGGCCGCGTGCACCGACCGGAGGGAAGCCCGGCGGAGAACCGACGCCGCTGTGCGGCGGGCCGCCCAACGGCAACCCCCCTCACCTCAGCTTCCGTAGCTGCGTTTCTTGTATTCCACGTAGAGCCACATGAACGCATCGTGGCGGCTCATGGACGCGCGAGGGAGTTCTCGAACCAGCATGTCCTCGAGGGTCTGGACCTGCGACACCTGCTCGATATGCAGCGCATCGGTCGCCTTCTGCAGCACCGCCAGCACCTCGCAGCCGTCCGCCGACGCAAACAGCCTTTCCCAGTCGTTCCCGGCGACACCGCGCCCCTCGTCCGGGCTGTCGGACCACTCGTAGTGTGTGTGCCGAAGCATGTCGCGCGTGACTACCATGAACATGTCTCTCATGCAGGACCTCGTGTCTGATACTCGCCAACCCGTTGGTACTGCCTGTAGTATACGGCGGGCGCGACCGGGGGGTGTGTGATTCCGGTCACATGCTGCAACCATCGTTAACTCATACGCCCCCCCTTGTGCCGCGGGGGACGTGGTGGTACAATGAGATAGGAGCGATGGAGCGGAAGAGAGCGTGGAGAAACGGCGAATGACAGCGGTGAGAGGCATGGCACTGGCGCTGCTGGTGGTGTTCCTGTGCGGACTGCGTGCAGGGGGGCAGGTTCCCCCGCCGTTCAGCACGGGCGCCCTTCAGTACCTCCTGGACCGCAACGACTACGAGCGGTTCGACTGGTATGTCACGCGCTACATTTCGTATCACCCCGACAGCGTGGTGCTGAGAGTGCTGCAGGGGTACCGCTACTTCCGCGAGGCCGAACAGACAGCGCGCATCGTCAACGGTACGCGCAACGACCGGACCGGGGGGATCCCCCGCCGCTACCCCGAACACATCGTGCGCTGCCGTCCGCGGCAACTGGCATTCTCATATGTCAAGTACGATCAGTACCTGCTGGGGCTGGCGTTCGACGCCATGTACGAGGCACTGACGCTGGAACCGGGGCGCCGGGACGTGTGGGTGACGATGTGCAGGATGGCGGCGCAGGCGGGGCGGCCCGACATGCTCATGAAGCACCTCGGGTGGGGCATGGAGCGCTTCGGCATAGACTCGGTAGCCGTGCAGCAGGTGGTGGATGTATCGCTGACGGAGCGGGACGGTTCGCAGGACAGCACCGTGGCCGATCTGCTGCGGCTGATGGCCAACTACGCCCCTTCACCGGTAGTCTACGCCGAACTGGCCCGGTTCTACAACCAGGTGGGTGACCGGGGCCACGCGACCGCGTACCTGCGTGAAGCCGCATCGGGCGACAGCCTGAGCCCCGCCGTGCTTCGTGCCGCCCTCGACATGGCTGCTTCACACGGCGACTTCGCGCTGGCGCATCAGCTTGCCGCGCGTCTGGCGCAGATGAGCGGGACCGACGAAGACCGGTCGATTGCGGCGGTGTTCGCGTTTGCCGACACGGTGTCGGCAGGCGAACTGCGCAGGGCACGGACCGAGTCGAAGCGCAACGCGAGCGCACTGGCCGGACCAGCGTTCCAGGCACGGCTCCTCTCCTACCTGAACGACCGGCCCGAGCTGTTTGAGGACGACCGGTTCTGCCTGAACTTCGCGGTGCTCGCCCTGGCGCGCCGGCTGGGCGATGACGACGAGCGGCACTACGTACACAAGGCGGGCCTGTTCTACGTGTGCGCGATGTACGACAGTGCCGCGTACTACAACCTGCAGCTGCTGCGCTGGCACCAGCGCAACTCGGAGCTGAAGTACGCGACGGCGTTCAACCTTGCCGCCGAGTACTACGCAGCGGGGCAGTACCTGCTCTCATACCTTCGATTTCTCGACCTGTACAAGTATGCCGACGGCAACCGCGACTCCGGCGTGCGCTACGGGCTGGGCATGAACTGCCAGGCATACGGAGACCGCGGCCAGGCGGTGTGGCATTTCCAGGAGGTGGCCACGCGGGGCCGCACCAAGTACGACAGGTACTACCCGCTGCGCAGCCTGGCACGCCAGCACCTTGCGCAACTGCGCGGCGTGGAACCCCGGGCCGAGCTGAGCCTGGTGCTGCAGTAGTCTCTGCCTGGCCTACCCACTGTCCGGTGCCGACATCATCCCGAGGGGCCCGAACCCGAACGGCACGGCCCGTTGTCGAGTGCCTAGTCGCCAAACCCGTACTTGAACCGGGCGATGTCCCGTCCGTACAGGCG
Source organism: uncultured Fibrobacterota bacterium (assembly GCA_964546395.1). Classification (GTDB taxonomy): domain Bacteria; phylum Fibrobacterota; class Chitinivibrionia; order Chitinivibrionales; family CAZJJT01; genus CAZJJT01. The sequence goes on along the minus strand of CAZJJT010000298.1, from coordinate 3,142 downwards.
CTCCACGGTGCGGCGGAGGGGCTCGTCGTAGTACTCGGCGTAGTGGCGTGCGCTGTCGCGGCGACGCGAGGCATTGACATGTTCGACCTCGGGCGGCGCGATGCCGACCGCCGTGCAGACCACGGCGAGGTCATCGGAGAGACGTTCGACGCGGCCGACGAAGTCGACCAGCAGCGTCGAGTTGTCCCGGTCGCAGAGGTCGGGGATAGCCGGGCGGGTGTGCAGCGCGCGGCGCCGCCAGAACGGACGGAAGGCCCAGTAGACCGGAACCATGCGAAGGAAGGCTCCGAAGCGCGCGCGTTGCCCGGGCCCGGGGAGCGCGAAGGCCTCACTCCTGCTATCGAGGTAGAACCACATCGAAACCGCGCGGTCGTAGGGGTTCCGCACGACCGTAAACTTGTACATCGAAGCAAACACCCCGGGCGCGTAGGCCTTGTCGCGGGCAAAGAGCATGCGATGGTAGTCGTAGCGACCCAGGTGGTTGCGGTAGTTGTTGATCCAGTCGTTGCGCTGTTCGGGAGGCGTGGTGCGCAGGGGGCGGGGATCGCGGCGGTTGGTCTGCACGTACGACGAACCCAGGGCCCGCCGCACGCTCTGCCCGGCGGCTTTCTTGACATGCAGCCAGAAGAGGGGGCGGGGAGCGCTATCGGGCAATGGCTGGCTCATGTGCGGTCCCCATGAATATTGCATGTGCCCCGATGGGGCGCAAGCGGTGGTGCGTGTCTTGACCCTGGGGGCAGCCCGCAGCGATATTCCACGCGATGCTACAGTCGTGCGGAAGGGGGGGACACATGGACGATGGCAAGCAGGAAACAGTGTACCGCGAACGCGGTGGAGTCTCGCTGGTGATGCACGTGTTCGGCCGGCCAGCGGGAACGCAGCCGCGGCGGGCCGCCATGCTGTTCTTCCACGGCGGTGGCTGGGGAGGTGGAGCCCCGTCCCAGTTCTTCCCGCAGTGTGAGCGCCTTGCCGCCCAGGGCATGGTCGCGATGAGCGCGCAGTACCGCCTGCTCAACAAGGGCGCGTCAAGCGTGGCGGACTGCCTTGCCGACGCGAAGGCGGCGGTGCGGTGGGTAGGGGAGCATGCGGGCGAGCTGGGGGTGGACACGACGAGGCTTGCGGTGGGCGGCGGTTCGGCGGGCGCGCACCTGGCGGCGTGCACGGTGCTGAGCGAAGGGTTTGACGACGGGGTGCCGGTGTCGCCGCGGCCCGCGGTCATGGCGTTGTTCAACCCGGTACTGGACGCTGCCGGACTCAAGCGGGGGCCGAAGTTCGGCGAGCATGCGCGTGCGCTGTCCCCGCTGCATTGCCTGAGCGGCCCTGTCCCGCCCACGATCCTGTTCCAGGGGCTGGCCGATACCACGACGCCGCCCGAGACGGCGAAGGAGTTTGCCGCGAAGGTGACTGCGCTGGGCGGCACGTGCGTACTGGACCTGTACGAGGGACGGGGACACGGGTTTTTCAACTACCGCGAAGGGGATAACCCCGACTACGAAGCCACTGCCGTGCGACTGGAGCAGTTCCTGCGCGAGCAGGGACTGCTGACGGAAGGGCCGCATGCGCTTTGAACTGCTTCCGCCCAGCCACACGCTGGTGCATTTCATGGACCGCACGTACGGCCGCGGCATGACCACGACTTCGGGTGGTAACCTCTCGGTGCTGGACACCGAGGGGGAACTGTGGATTACTCCCGGCGGGATCGACAAGGGGACGCTTCGGCCCGAGGACATCGTGCGCATCGACCGTGACGGCGCGGCGCACGGTGTTCACAACCCCTCGGTCGAACTCCCGTTCCACCGGTGCATCTACGAGGTCCGTTCCGAAGTGCGCGCCGTGCTGCACGCGCACTCGCCGGCGCTGGTGACGTTCAGTCTGATGGGGGAAGCGCCGGACACGAGCGTGTTCCCGCGCGCGGCCGAGGTGTGCGGTGAAGTGGGTGTGGCACCATACGCGTTGCCCGGCAGTGAGCAGCTCGGGCGCAACGTGGCGGAGGCGTTTGCCAGGGGGCACAACGCCGTGCTGCTGCGCAACCACGGGATCACCACTGTGGCGGCCACGATGCCCGAAGCGTTCGAGCGGTTCGAGACGCTGGATTTCTGCGCACGCCTCCTGATCCACGCGCGGCGTATCGGCACACCGGTCCCTCTTGAGCGCTCCCAGCTGTCCACCGCCCGTCAGCCCCATGTTCCCGACGGGTGGTGGAGCGACTACCAGCCTACCAGCGAAGAGAAAGAGCTTCGACACCAGCTGACACGCCTGGTACGCCGCGCATACGGACAGAGCCTGTTCACGAGCACCGAGGGCACGTTTGCGGCACGGCTCGGCGACGGCCGGGTGCTGGTGACCCCGTATGGCGTCGACCGTCACTACATCGAGCCGGAGGACTTCGTGGCGATCTACGGGGAACTGCCGCAGCCTGGTTCGCAACCGAGCCGCGCCTGGAGACTTATCACGAAGGTCTTCGCGCGTCACCCGGAGGTACACGCCGTGGTTATCGCGCATCCGCCCTACACGATGGCGTTTGCGGTGACCGAGGCCCGGTTCGCCACGCCCATCATCCCCGAGAGCTACGTGATGCTGCGTGATGTTCCGGTGGTGCCGTTCAACACCACGGTAAGCGACCCGGACAGCGTGGCGGCGACGCTCTGCCTTGAGCACCCCGTGGTGCTGGTGCGCAGCGAGTGTGTGCTCGTGTGCGGCGAATCGCTGCTGAAGGCCTACGACCGCCTGGAGGTGTGTGAGTTCACGGCCAGATCGCTCGTCGCAGCCACGGGAGTGGGGTTGGCGCAGGGCCTGTCGGAAGGGCAGCAGGAAGAGCTGCGCACAGCGTTCTTCTGAGCGTCCGGCGGTGCGGTGTCAGTTCCGTTCCTCTCCTTGCCGCAACCCCCTGAAGAACGATTTCAGGAGTTGGCCGCATTCCTCGGCCATCACTCCCGATTCCACCTGTGGGAACACGCGGTACGACGCGAGCGCCTGTTGGCGGTGCGGGTGGGTGTCAATCGCGCCGAGGCGCGGGTCGGCGGCGGCGTAGACGATGCGGTCGATGCGGGACGCGAGGATCGCCCCCAGGCACATGAGGCACGGTTCGAGGCTCACATACAGCGTGCAGCCGTTGAGCCGCCAGGAGTGCTGGTGCTGCGCG
>CAZJJT010000297.1:0-6112 GCA_964546395.1 uncultured Fibrobacterota bacterium | reverse complement strand
CTCTCGAAGACGGCCGCTCCTGCACGGCGCGTGTGACAGGCGGCCAGAAACTACTACTGGATGGACTGCAGGGGCAACGTGGGAGGTGGAGAGGGGGAGTGCGAAGCGAGAATGCTGTTGGGCCTATTCTCGATTCCGGACACTCGGTCCCGGCACCCCCGTCTCCTCCACCCATCTCCCCATCTCTGCCGCCGAGCGCTCCGCCAGCGACTCCTTCTTCCGCCGCTTCGCTCCCCGCCCGTGCATCCGCCCCTCCAGTGGCGCCAGCAGACCGAAGTTCGCGTTGCTCGGACAGAACACCCCATCGTGTGCACCGCACACGTACGCCAGCAGCGCCCCGCACAGCGTACTCCCCGGCGGCGGCACGAACTGCTCGCCACGAAGGCGCGCCGCCACCGCCGCTGCGGCCAGGCTGCCGGTCGCGATACTCTCGGTGTACCCCTCGCTGCCGCTCAGTTGCCCCGCCACGAACAGCTCCGGTCGCCCACGGAACGACAAGTCCCGATTGAGCAACCGCGGCGAGTCGAGATACGTGTTGCGGTGGATACTCCCGTACCGCAGGAACTCGGCCCGTTCCAGCCCGGGAATCATGCGGAACACCCGCCGCTGTTCCGGAATGCGCACGCGGGTCTGGAATCCCACCAGGCTCAGGCTTTCGCCCGAGCGGGTCTCGCGCCGAAGCTGGCACACGGCGAACGGCCGTCTGCCCGTCGCAGGATCGGTGAGGCCGACCGGTCGGAGAGTACCGAACGCGAGCGCCAGATAGCCCCGCCGTGCAATCACCTCCACGGGCAGACACGCCTCGAAGAAGCGCGCGTCCTCGAACTCCCGCGCCACCACTTCATCGGCCCGTACCAGTTCCTCGTGGAACCGCCGGTACTGCTCCTCCGAAAACGGGCAGTTGACATAGTCGCCCGGCACCCCGGGCTCGTTGCGCGATGCCACGAACGCGGTACGCATGTCAACCGAGTCCGCAGCCACAATGGGCGCTATCGCATCGTAGAAGAACAGCGAGTCGGAAGAGAATGTGCGGCCCAACCACGCGGTGAGCTTCGGCGAGGCCAGCGGGCCCGCGGCAACAATGCAGCACTCGTACCCCGCGGGCGGCTCCACACACTCCTCGCGCACCAGCCGCACGGTCCCCGCCCCCTCGAGCGCCTCCAGCACCTTCGCCGAAAACTGCCCGCGGTCGACCGCCAGCGCCGAGCCGGCCGGCACGCTGCACTGCTCCGCAAGCGCTAGCAACGGACTGCCGAGGAGACGAAGCTCCTGCTTCAGCACGCCGTGTGCCGACACCAGGCTCCGCGATTTCAGTGAATTGGAGCAGACAAGCTCGGCAGGAAGACCGGTCCTGTGCGCCGGCGTCATCGTCCCCGGCCGCATCTCGTACAGCTCGCAGCGAATACCCCTTCGGCCCAGCGCCAGCGCCGCTTCACTGCCCGCCAGGCCCGCACCCACTATCGCCACCGGTGCCCGTGTCATCGGTACCGCCGCACTCCGCTGCCACGCGCCGCAGCAGCCTCAGGCCGTCTCACTCTCCGCCGCACCGTTCTCCGGCTGCGTCTCAACCGGGTACTCCTCGCGGCAACTCGGGCAGCGGATATGCACCCCGCGCGTCCGTGTCTCGCGCCTGACCAGTATCGGGAACCCGCACTTGTCACACTTCCGGTCCAGCGGTTCGTCCCACGTCGCGTACATGCATGCCGGGTACTTGCTGCACCCGTAGAACGTCTTGTTACGCTTCGTGCGCCGTTGCACCAGCATCCCCTCGCACCCCTTGTTCGGGCAGTGCACGCCGGTGGTGATGCTGCGCGTGCTGCGGCACTCCGGGTAACGCGAACAGCCCAGGAACCGATTGCCACCCATGCTGATAATCAACATCGGCGCGCCGCACTTGTCGCAGACCTCCTCTGACGGTGCCGTTTCCATCTTCTCCAGCGGCTCGGTGTACTTGCAGGCCGGGAACCCCTGGCACGCCAGGAACTTGCCGTTGCGGCTCCACTTGATCACGAGCGGGTGCTGGTTGCATGAGGGGCACGTGCGGTCGGTCACCTCCTGGTTGCGCGCCCGGAGGTCCTTGATATGCGCAGAGACCTCCTCCAGCCGCTTCTGGAACGGCCCGTAGAACTGCTTCAGCACCGCCACCCAGTCCGCCGAGCCATCCTCAACTTTGTCAAGCTCTCCCTCCATCCCCGCCGTGAACGCCACATCGAAGATGTCGGCGAACTCGCGCACCAGCAGGTCCTTCACCATGAAACCCACCTCGGTGGGCGTGAACCGCCGCTTCTCGCTGGTGACATACTTGCGCCGCTTCAGCGTGTCGATGATCTGCGCGTAGGTGCTCGGACGGCCGATCCCCTTGTCCTCCAGTTCGCGTACCAGCGACGCCTCGCTGTAGCGCGGGGGCGGCTGCGTGAAATGCTGCTTCTTGAGCAGCTCCTGGAGGACCAGTTCGTTGTCTGCCTGGAGCGCCGGCAGGCGTTCCGACTTGCCGTCGCCACCCTCTTCACCGTTCTCCTCGCGCGTCTCATCATAGAGCACCAGGAACCCGTCGAACTTCATCACCGACCCCGTGGCCCTGAACAGGCAGTCGCCGGCCGTGATGTCCACCCGGGTCGCGTCGAACACCGCGCTGGCCATCTGCGAAGCCAGGAACCGCTTCCACACCAGCTCGTACAGGCGGAACTGGTCCTTGGCCAGGTACTGTTTCACCTGCTCCGGCGCAAAATCCGCCGCAACCTGCGCCGGCCGTATCGCCTCGTGCGCATCCTGCGCGTTGCGGCTCTTGCCGTACACGTGCGGCGAGGCGGGGATATGCCGCTCGTCGTACATCTCGCTCACCAGCCGCCGCGCATCCTGCACCGCTTCGGCCGCCACCCGCGTCGAGTCGGTCCGCATGTAGGTAATCAGACCGGTCGTGCCCAGTGCCCCCAGCTCGAGTCCCTCGTACAGCTGCTGCGCAATCACCATCGTTCGTGCCGCCGAGAACCCCAGCTTCCGCGCCGCTTCCTGCTGCAGCGTGCTCGTGATAAACGGCGCGTACGGCTTGCGCGTTTTCTGCGTCTTCTGCACATCACTCACCACGTAGCGCGCACCGCCCAGCCGCTCTACCACCGCCAGGGCTTCCTGCTCGTTGTGCAGTGCAACGTCGTGACCGTCAATCTTGTGCAGATTGGCGGTGAACGGATGCTCCTCGTGGCTTACCTTCGCCTGTATCGACCAGTACTCCTCCTGCTTGAACGCCCGAACCTCGTCCTCGCGCTCACATATCAGCCGCAACGCCACCGACTGCACCCGTCCCGCGCTCAGCCCGCGATACACCGTGCGCCACAGCACCGGCGACACCTGGTAGCCCACGATACGGTCCAGTATCCGGCGCGCCTGCTGGGCGTTCACCTTGTTCATGTCGATTTCGTGCGGGTGGTCAATCGCGGCCAGCACCGCCTTCTTCGTTATCTCGTTGAACATCACCCGCCGCGCCTCGGCGTTGCTCTTCGCCAGCAATTGCGACACATGCCACGCAATCGCCTCGCCCTCGCGGTCGGGGTCGGGCGCCAGGAACACCGTCTCCGCCTTCGCCGCCTCGTCCTTCAGCACCTTGAGCACCCGCCGCTTGCCCTTCGAGGTCTGGTACCGTGGCGCGAAGTCGTGCTCGATATCGACGCCGAGCTCCTTCTCGGGAAGGTCCATGATATGCCCCATGGTCGCCTTCACCGAGTACTCCTTGCCAAGGTACTTGGAGATGGTCCTGCACTTGGCGGGAGACTCGACTATTACCAGTTTCTTTGCCATGACATTGGTTCTTTCATGTGTAGCGTGCTATGCCTTCACCCCGTACGTCTTCGACAGGTACTCCACAATCGCCGCGTCGTAGCGCGCCGTATGACCGAACGCCTTGGCTGCCAGCCGCCGCCGCGTGGCCGCCGACACACCGCCCTCACGCTCGATCTCCGCGCCCACGTCCGCGTAGTCCGCCGGGTCCACCACGACAGTCACGTACCGGTGGTTCTTTGCCGCGCTGCGCACCATCGAAGGCCCCCCGATATCGATATTCTCCACCGCCTCCTCGACCGTCACCCCCGCCTTCGCCACCGTCTTCTGAAACGGATACAGGTTCACCACCACCAGGTCTATCGGCACGATCCCGTGCTTCGCCGCCTGTTGCATGTGCTCCTTGTTGTCGCGTACGCACAGGAGCGCGCCGTGGATTCGCGGGTGAAGCGTCTTCACGCGGCCGTCCATCACCTCCGGGTGCCCGGTGTAACTGTCCACCGCGGTCACACGCAAGCCGTTCTCAGTGAGCGTCCGCGCGGTCCCCCCGGTCGAGAGCACCTCGATACCCTTCCCCGCCAGCACCTGCACAAACGGCACCAGGCCGGTCTTGTCCGACACACTCACCAGCGCCCGCGTCACCGCCACCACGCGCTCATCCATCGTGCGCACCTCCCGTGCCTGTCGCTCATGTCGCCTCTCGGCAAGCGTAGAATATGGATTGGCCGCAACAGATAATGCAAAATGCGGACTGAACAGGCACGTTGCAATCCCTGCCGCGCAACCCCACGGTCCTGTCCGCCCGTGAAAACGGTGTCTCTCGGCACGTATATTGTCGCAGGCGTACATGCCAACGCAACCGCGAGGAGACCTCCCCCAGCCATGCGCTACCTGATGTTCGCCGCCGCCCTGTTCTGTTTCGCGCAGGCGGTATCTGCCCAACCCACAGTCTCGCAACGTCTCGACTCCTGCGTGGTCTACTACCAGAACGGCGAGTACGTCAAGGCCGTCGATAGTATTACCGGCCTCTTTCCCCTCATTCGCGAACGCGACGAACTCACGGCGTATAAGTACCTGGCGTACTGCTACGTGATGCTGCAGATGACCAACCGGGCCGCCATGGTGTTCCGCGCCGCGCTTGACAAGTATCCCGGGATGCGGCTTGACACCCTCGAAGTCCCGCCGCGGATCTGGTCGTTCTTCGAGGAAGTGCGCGCGGTGAAACGCGCCAGCACTCCGCCCGCCCAGCGCGCCTCGCGCGCCGTGCAGATCTCCATGGCCTCACTCATGCTCGCGGGAGCATCAATGGGGCTCTGGGCAAGCGGCTACCTCGCCGCGGCCGGCGACGAGAGCACGGCGCTGTACGGGAGTCTCGCGGCGGGAGTGGTGTCGGTAGCGCTGATACCCGTCTCGCTCTCACTCATCGTCAAGCGCGACACGCGCCGCAAGAAACGTGTGGTGCTCAAGTTCGCCAACCCCATCGATATCGCGGCGCTCAGCGCTATTCCTGCACCAGCTGCACCTTGACCCGGGCCTGTTCGCCCGGCTTAATCTCCACCATCTGTTCCACCTGGCGATAGCCGTTGCGGCTCAGCACCACCGAGTGACGGCCCACGTCCAGCTCCAGTGGAACCGGCGTGGGCGTGTTCCCCCGGTACCGCCCGTCCACGAACAGCTCGGCCCACGGGTACGAGTGCACGTGGAGTGTCCCGGTCTTCTCCTCTTCAGCCAGGGCAATGTCGATGATCTGGCTGGCCCCCGCGGCCACATCGTAGCTCCGCACGAACTCCACGTGCCCGCTGGCACGCGCACGCAGCTCGTGCTTGCCTGCCCGAAGGACGGTCTCAAACACACCGTCCTCAACCCGCGCCGGTGTACCGTCCACCAGCAGCTGCGCGTTCATGGGTATCAGCCGCACCTTGACCCGCCCCGTGGAATGGGCGGGACGTGAAGGGCGGGGACGGGGGCGAGTACGGGGTTGGGACCGGGCCGGCTCCGGTGGGGGAGGCGTCGCGGGCCGTTGTTCGGGCTCCGGCGCGGGCGACGGCGCTGGCAGCGGCTCAACTGGTTCGGCCGCCGGCTGCGCGGCTGCGCTCGGCTCGGACATGACGGCCTGGTAGTATCTCCAGCCGGCATAGCCCCCGGCCCCAAGCAGTGCCAGCGCCAGGACCCCAGCCATGAGGGGCAGCCACGGCACGCGACCACGCCGCTCGCGCGCCAGCAGCAGCGCCTCAGGCGATTTCTTCTTCTTGCGCACACGCTGGAGCAGCGTGGTGCCCCCCGCTATCTGCTTGACAATGCTTGCCGCCTCCGAGTTGCCCGGATCGTACCTGAGTACCAC
>CAZJJT010000296.1:2646-6130 GCA_964546395.1 uncultured Fibrobacterota bacterium | reverse complement strand
CGTTGGTCGGGATGTAGGCGGAGATGTCGCCGGCCTGCGTCTCGACAATCGGAAGAGCGGTCAGAGAGCCGCCGCCGAGGCGCGTGCTGAGCCGCGCGGCCCGCTCGAGCAGGCGCGAGTGCAGGTAGAACACATCACCAGGGTACGCCTCGCGGCCCGGGGGACGGCGCAGCAGCAGCGAGAGTTGACGGTATGCCTGGGCGTGCTTGGTAAGATCGTCGTAGACCACCAGTGCATGGCGGCCGCTGTCGCGGAAGTACTCGGCCATGGCACATGCCGCGTACGGCGCAAGGTACTGCAGCGGGGCTGACTCGCCGGCCGTCGCACACACCACCGTCGTGTATGCCATGGCGCCATGCTCACGCAGCTTCTCAACCGCCCGCACCACCGACGAGAGTTTCTGCCCGATTGCCACGTAGAAACAGTACACAGGCTCGTCGCCCGCGTGGAGTCCCTGGTTGATAATGGCGTCAAGCGCTATCGCGGTCTTGCCTGTGCGGCGGTCGCCGATAATCAACTCACGCTGGCCGCGCCCCACCGGCACCAGCGCATCGATGGCCTTGAGCCCGGTATACAACGGCTCGCGCACATTCTCGCGGTCGACGATGCCGGGCGCCTTGCGCTCTATCGTCACCGTTGACCCGGCCCGTATCGCCCCACCGTCGTCGAGAGGACGGCCCAGCGGGTCGACCACACGCCCGAGCAGCGACTCCCCTGCGGGCACCTGTGCCACCTGTCCGGTGCGGCGCACGACACAACCCTCTTTCACAAGTGTCGGATCGTCAAGCAGCGCCACCCCGACCGTGTCCTCTTCGAGGTTGAGCGCGATTCCGCGCACCGCCGGTCCTTCCGCGACATCCACTTCGACCAGTTCGCTGGCAACCACCGATGACAGACCGTACACCCGCGCGATACCGTCACCGGTCTGCACCACCTGCCCCACTTCGTCCTCGTGGGCGCGCTGCGAGAAACCGGCTATCTCACGCGTGAGTATCGAGACTATTTCGCTGGACCGTATCGCGTCACTCATGGCTGCACTCCCGTTGCGGGGCCGCTGCCGTCACGCCCCTCCAGTCCCGTCATCATCTCCCGGCGCATCCGCGCGAGCCCTCCTGCCGCACTCGCGTCCACCATCGTGCTGTTGTACACGACACGGAACCCGGCGCCCAGCCGCCCGTCCTCACGAAACGCCACCCGAACCGCCTTGCCCGTGTGCGCCCTCAGCCACTCCTGGAACCGCTGTCGCACCGGCTCCCCGAGGACTCGTGCACTCGTCACCGTCGCGCGCACAACCCCTTCATGCCTCTCTGACACCTCGACACACGCGGCCGGCAGCCGGCCAATCATCCGTGTGCGCCCCCTGTCGGCACACAACGTCAGCAGGTTCAGCGTGCACGCATGCACCCGGCCGCCGAACGCGTGCATGAGCACCTCCCTGCGGGCCTGCGGTCCGGTTCCCGGCGCAGCCAGACGTGCAAGAAGATCGGCCCGTTCTTTGCACACCTGGTCGAGAAGCAGCATGTCGGCACGGGCCTCCTGCACAGCTCCCGCATCCTGCATCGCCTGCAGGTATGCCTCAGCATAGCGGCGCGCCACGGTCTCGACGTTCACAACGCCTCCAACTGCCGCTCAACCACCCGGCGGTGCGCATCATCATTCAGCCCCTCGGCCAGGAGTTTCTCCGATGCCGTGATAACCAGATCGACTGCCCGTGTCCCGAATTCCTCCACCGCCCGTTCGCGTTCACGGTGGATTTGCTCCTTCGCCCGCTCCAGTGATACCTCCGCCTCCTGTGCCGCCCGCTCCGCGATCGCGCGTGCGGCAGTCTCGGCGGCACGACGGCCGCTCTCGACGATGGCGCGGGCCTGCTCTTCGGTGGCGGCCAGCATCTCCTGCTGCCGTTTGCCGATCTGCGCCAATTCCTCGCTCGTCTTGCGCGCCTTCTCCACCGTATCCGCCATCATGCGCTCCCGCTCGCGTATCGTCTGCATCATGGGACCCCAGGCGTAGCGCCGCAGCACCACCAGCAGCAGTCCGAACACCACCCAGGTCCAGACAGCGAGGCCCGGATCAACAGAGAAAAGCCCGCCGCCTTCGGGATGGGCCGCGTGGACAACCACGGCGACTGTATCGTTGTTCTCCATCGTGGTGCCTCCCGCTATTTCATGAGGACTATCAGCAGACACACCACTGCCGCGAAAAAGGCAACGCCCTCGATCAGCGCTGCCGAGAGGATCATCAGCGTGCGGATCTCGTTCTTCATCTCCGGTTGCCGGGCAATCGCATCCAGCGCCTTGCCGCCTATCAGCCCGATGCCCAGCGCGGAGCCCACCACAATCAACCCCAGTCCGACCGCGGCGCCGAAATAATCACCGAGGTTCGATCCCATGGTCGCCAACGTCTGCCCTTCCATACATCTGCCTCCTTGCTGTGAACCGGTCGTCCCTCAGCCGGTCGCGTGGTCGTGCGCCCCGTGGTGCGCGCCCGCCATGCCGATGAATATCGCCGAGAGCATCGTAAACACCACTGCCTGTATCACCGCCACAAGCACCTCCAGCACATCAATGAACAACGCCATCGGCACCGAGACGATACCCGCTGTCGGATGCACCAGCACCATCAGCATCAGCAGCGAGAAGATCACGAAATGCCCGGCAATCATATTCGCGAAGAGGCGGATTGCCAGCACACCACTGCGGACTACCAGTCCACCCGCTTCCATCGCCACCAGAAACCACGCAATGGGCCGCGGGATCCCCTCCGGCGCCATGCCGGCGAAGAAACCAACAGGGCCGTTGGCCCGCACGCCCTGTGCGACCACCGCCACGAAGACCATCAGCGCCAGCGCACCGGTTACCGCCAGGTTCGCAGTCACTGTCGGGAACAGCGGCACAAGACCCAGCAGGTTAGCCGACACCAGAAAAAAGAACAGCGTATAGAAAAACGGCAGCCACCGCTCACCCAGTTCCTTGCCCATGGTCGGCAGCACAATCCCCTCACGGACGAAGAGCACGATTGGCTCGAGTGCCGCCCCGAGTGCGTTCGGCACCAGTCGCGACCGGCCGAACGCCGCTATGAGCAGAAGCGACAGACCGCACGCGACGATACACAGCATCACCACATGCTCGGTCACCGGGATCGTTACCGGGCCCACCGTGATATCGTGCAGTTTGATGGCGGACACGAACGGTAGGGGCCGCCACTCGTGACTGTCGGCGACGTGGTGCACCAGCACCTGACCCATGCCTTCGCCGCTCACCCGTCGCCCCCTTCACTCACTGCATCTTCACCGTGCTTCGAGAGGTGCGCGTAGTACGCCAGCAGGTCAATCGAACGTACCGCCCCCACCAGCGTACCGTCCCCATCCACCACCGGCAGCTCCGGATCGCCGCTGGTAAGACACAACCGCAGCGCTTCCTCGAGTGTCGACGTGCAGCGGACCGGGTGACAGGCTTCATGGACACACTCGCCGAGGGTGCGACGC
>CAZJJT010000296.1:0-2636 GCA_964546395.1 uncultured Fibrobacterota bacterium | reverse complement strand
GGGCGGCGATGGGGAGCGCGCATTCCCCGATGAGGCGCTGCACGACACCCGCCACCCGCGCACGGCTCAGCGACAACTCGTAGGGGTATATCAACTCAAGGAGCCCTGGAAGCGACAGGCGGCCCGCCACGCGCCCGTCACCAGCCAGGACATACACCGACGCGTTCCCCTCGACCGCAACCCGCTCGAGGGCATACGCCAGGGTTTCGTCTTCTGCGAAGCTCTGCGGCTTTCTTCCGCACACGCCCGGAACATCCGCCACGGTATGCCGGAAGACTCGCCGATTGCCAACTGGTGCTTGCTCAACTGCCATGCCTGCTCCCCCGTCTGCGAGGGGCTGTGATACCGGGTACTGCTGGTGTCTGTGCGCAGGCGAACATGTGTCGCCTGCCTGCGGTCAGTGGTACTGCGTGTGACCGCGGCGAGCTAGATCAGAAGAGCGGGAGAACGCTTGGGATCGAACTGTGGTGCGGCGGTCCGGGCAACTGAGGGCGACAATTGGCCGCAGGAGCACCCTTGCGGCAGTGCGATGCGCACCGAGGGACGAGCGTGCCGCCCCTCCTGCCCCTCGCTCGCCTCTTCGGTCTCCGCAGCGTCGAGACAAGCGGAGGAGCCAACGGTGGGCACGAGTCTGCTCAGCCGAGGGAAGGTGGATGCCTGGCCACGAGCTGTCAGTACGGCCCCGCAGTGGTACTCAGGGGCAGCGACCCGAGACGGCGGGGACGACTCCTGCGCCTGCCACAGAAGCAGGGCCAGAACCGCACCGACTGTCAACGCCGCCCACTTCATAGCCTCGGCCTCCACCGATTGGGCCGTCCGACAACACCTGTATACGCAAATATACCCAAGAATGTTGCGCATATCAACAGTTTTTGGTATTTTAGTGGAAATTGATTGAAAATCATGGAGAATGATGACATATGCCTGATTCTGGAGTGCTTACGCTGGAAGAAGTCGCGAAGATGTTGCGCGTTTCCGAACGGACAGTGACTGATTGGGCAGCCCGAGGTGAGCTTCCCGGCGGCAAACTGGGGACTTCGTGGCGGTTCAAGCGCTCCGAAATCGACCGGTGGCTGAACGCAAAGCTTACTCCCCGCATCTCCCCCTCGGCGGATGAAAGCAGGCCACTCGAAGCGCTTATGTCGCCCAGCCGGGTGGCGATACTGGGTGTGCGCTCGAAGGGGGATGCGCTGAACGCGCTTGTGGATCTTTGTGTCGGTATCCCGGGTGTGCGCACCCGTGAGGAGCTGGCGGAAGCGGTGTTCGCGCGTGAGCAGCTCATGAGCACGGGAATTGGTCTCGGCATCGGTGTCCCCCACGTGCGTCTCAACAGCGTGCGTGACATTTTCGTGACGGTTGGCGTCAACAAGACCCCGCTGGAGGACTACGAATCACTCGACCAGCAACCGGTGCGCATCGTGGTGATGATCGTTGCCGGACGCGACCAGCACGCCCGGTACATCAAGACCCTGGCCCGGATTTCGCAGATCCTGAAGGATGAAGCCACGCGCACCCGCATTCTCGATGCGGCCACGCCGGACGACATCTACGCGACCCTGGTCGGGCACGAGGCCTGACATGGAGGGCTTCGGCGTACACATCATCCTTGGCCTCGGGGTCGTAGGGGGTGTGCTCTCCGCCATGCTGTTCCGGCGTCTTTCCGCACCCCAGGTCATGGGCTACATCGCAGCCGGGATTCTTCTCGGGCAGACCGGCCTCCACGTGGTGCGCCCCGCGGACATCGCCCGCCTGGCCCCGTTCAACATGTTCACACTCGGGCTTATCGGTTTCCTGGTGGGAAGCGAGATCCATTTTGCCACGGTGCGTCGCTACGCGCGCCAGTTCGCGGCAATCCTGCTTGCCGAGGGCGTACTGGCATTTGCCCTGGTTGGCGTCGGCACGGGACTCGTTGTCTACGCAGTCTCCCACTCCTTCCCGGCAGCCATCGCTTCGGGCGTGGTACTCGGCGCGGTCGCGTCCGCCACCGACCCTGCCTCGACAATCAGCGTGCTCTGGGAATACCGCTGCGCCGGGGTACTCACCACGACGCTCACGGCAATTGTGGCACTCGATGATGCTCTGGCGATGACGCTGTACGGGGTGGGCACCGGCCTGGCGCAGGTTGTCACCGGGGGGACGGTGAACCTGACCGGCGAGCTGCTGCGCATCGTCTGGGAACTCCTGGGAGCAGTCCTGCTCGGCGCTCTCGGCGGGATACTGACCAACCTGCTGCTGCGCCGCTCGCATAACCAGGAACACGTCATGACCGCCGCGGTGGGCCTGCTGCTGCTCTGCATCGGCCTGTCGGTACTCGAGCGGCTCGACACGATTCTGGCCGCCATGAGCTTCGGCATCGCCCTGGTCAACCTTGCCCCCCTGCGCTGCCGTCCTTACATCGACCTGATCAAGCGTATCTCTCCCCCGTTCTATGTGATGTTCTTCGTGCTTGTCGGCGCCCGTCTGCACTTCGAGAGCATGCCGGGGTGGCTGTGGCTGCTCATCGGCGTGTACGTCGTGCTCAGAAGTGCGGGGAAACTCGGCGGAGCGTGGGCTGGAGCGAAGCTCATGGGGGCTGATGAGGCGGTGCGGCGCTACTGCGGCATGGGACTGCTGGCACAGGGCGGCGTGGCAATCGG
>CAZJJT010000295.1:0-6155 GCA_964546395.1 uncultured Fibrobacterota bacterium | reverse complement strand
GAAATGGAGCGGGAGCATATCGTGCGCGTGCTGGAACGTCTTGGCGGGCACAATGCACAGGCCGCCGAAGCGCTCGGGATCAGCACCAAGACGCTGTACAACAAGATCAAGGTCTACGGAATCAGGTCCACGTACCAGTAGGCACTACCGGGGGTCAAACCCCCAGGCCCGCCGAAGGGCCCATTCGAGAGAGAACAGCAGCAGCAGTGCGAGCAGCAGTTGCCATGTGGGTTCGATGCGCAGCGTCACCGGTATCGCGCGGCGTTCAACACCTGTCTGCACGTTCTGAAGAAGCTGCGCAATCGATGCTTGTTCGGGCGCAACGTGACGGCCGAACTGCGAGAGCAGATGCGTGTTCTGCCCTTCCACCTGCTGCTCGGTCATGTCGGGCTCCACCTGGAGCGTATCGACGAAGTGCAGTGCGGACCGCCGCCGTGACACACTGGCCGCACAGACATAGCTCCCTTCTGCCAGCGGCGCAAGCGAGATCTCGGCGCGGGAGTCCGCCCCGCCTACCTCTATCGTTGTGTCGGCGAGCGTATCGCCTGCCAGGCCCCGCAGCACGCAGTGCAGGGTCCCCCGTGCCTCCCAGTCTTCATCCGGCGGGAACAGCGCCAGCAAGTGCAGCGGACGCGACGCGGAGAGGGGCGGGGCAGTCGGGAACAGCACCATTCCGTCGGTCAGTCTCGTCACCAGCCGCTCGCGCACAACCGCCAGCACCGCCGAGCTGAACGGGGACTGCTGTCCCCGTGTCGTGACATCGGGAAGGCTGCCGAAGTCCCACCGCCAGAACCCTGTGGCGCTGATCCCGACGTACGCGCGGCGGCTCCAGACGCCCGACACCACGAGCGGGACCGAATCGAAGCCGGGGCTGCCCTCGGTGCGCGCGCGGAGCAGCACGTGTGCCTGGAGCCGCGAGGACGGCCCCGTGCAGACACGCACGGCTGAGGGAGGAGGGACTGGCAGTACGGGAAGCGTGTAGGCAGGCGAGGACACTGTCGAAACCGGGACAAGGCTGCAGTCGGTCAGGCGGCGAAGGTCCTCGCCGCCGCACGGGAGCGTGCCGGCGAAGAGGCACATCCCGCCGCGCGCGAGGCGCCGGACGCGCGCTTCGGCCGTACTGTCCCAGTCGTAGAGCACCAGCAGGTGAGGGCGCGAGGCGGTATCGGAAGGGGCCAGCAGGCGCCACTGTCCGCTCGCGCGCAGGGCGCGACCCATGAACCGGCAATCGAGGCGCGGGTGCGCGGCGTAGGACGCAGCCCGGAGTTGCTCGGGCACCACCGTGTGCACCGCGTGTGCCGTGCGTACCACCGGCTCGGCGCTCAGCACGGCCCGGCAGAGCGCCATGCCGGGAGAGCCGGTCGGCAGACGAAGGGCCACCGTGTCGCGGCCCGTCCCGGCCCGCAGCATCACTGTTCGCCGCGCTGCCTGCACGCCGCCCCGGATGAGCCGCAGTGTGCACGGCATGGTCGTGTCAATGCGGGAGGTGATACAGACGCGCAGGTACGAGGTATCGCCCTGGCGTGATTCGATACGTTCCTGTAGCGCTTCGATGGCGATCCAGGGATGGTGGATGTGCTGTGAAAGCGTTACACAGCGCACATCATGGTCCGAGAGGAACCCACGCGGCAGGCGAGCGTTCGACCAGGCGCCGTCACTTACCAGCACGACACGGCGAGCGCGGCTCAGCGACGCGAGTCCCGCCTCGGACGCATAGCTGCGGCTGTCGTCAAACGCGGGTTGCTGTCCCGCGGGGAGCGGCCGCAGCGAGTCGCCGAACAGCACGACCGGCGTGTTCAGGCGCGCTGTCAGCGGCGCCAGCAGTGTGTCCCACAACTGCGCCGCGCCGAACATCGACATGCTTCGCGAATTGTCAAGCAGCAGCACGGGGGGACCGGGCGGCGGCGCCAGTCGTTGGAAGGTGAGTGCGGGGCGAAGGGCGGCGGCGAGCAGCAGGGCCAGCAGGCAGAGACGCAGCGTGAGCAGCCGGCCGCGCGCAGCACGGGAACCCCCGCCGCGCACTGCCCCGCGGACCACGATCGCCAGGTACAGCACGGCGAACACCAGTGCAAGCACCGTCAGCAGGCTCATGGAGACGGGCGGCGGGTGAGAACCGTATCGCGGTGCCAGTAGCGGTTATCGAGGGCAGGGTAGTCGGTGGTGTAGTGAAGACCGCGGCTTTCGTGGCGCCGCAGGGCCCCGGCGATTATCAGGCGCGCGGTGGTTGCCAGGTTGCGCAGGTCGAGCAACTCGGGTGTGATACGGGTGCGACGGTAGTACTGCTCGATCTCGCGTTCAAGCAGGCAGATGCGGCGCCAGGCGCGGCGCAGACGGAGGCTTGAGCGCACGATGCCGACATAATCCCACATGGCGCTGCGCAGCTCGTGAAAATTGTGCGCGAGAAGAATCCACTCTTCGGTGTCGCTGGTCCCGCTGTCATCCCACGACGGGATGCGGCTCGCGGCAACCAACGCGTTGGCACGCACCGCTTCCTTCGCATCTAGGGCTGCTCGCCGTGAGAACACGAGGGCCTCGAGCAGCGAATTTGACGCGAGGCGGTTGGCGCCATGCACTCCCGTGCAGGCCGTCTCGCCGCAGGCGTACAGGTTTCGCATCGAGGATCGCCCGGCCAGGTCGACCTCCACGCCGCCGCACATGTAATGCGCGGCGGGCACCACCGGGATCAGGTCGCGCGTGATATCGATGCCGAACTCACGACAACGCGCATGGATAGTAGGGAAATGCCTTCGTGTCTTTGCGGCCGGGGCATGGCGGATGTCAAGGTAGACGCAGGGCGCCCCCGTGCGTTTCATTTCGCGGTCGATCGCCCGGGCCACGTCGTCACGCGGCGCCAGTGACCCCATCGGGTGGCTCTCTTCCATGAATGCGCGCCCGTCGCGGTCACGCAGGATAGCCCCGTGGCCGCGCAGCGCCTCGGAGATGAGAAACGAGTCGGCCCTGGGGTGGAACAACGTGGTGGGGTGGAACTGGATGAATTCCATGTTGGCGATGCGTGCCCCGGCCCGGAACGCCATCGCCACCCCGTCACCCGTGGCTATGGCCGGGTTAGTGGTGTGAAGGTAGACACGGCCCGCGCCGCCGGTGGCGAGGCAGGTGACCCGTGAGCGCACGGTGAGGACGCGGTGACGAGCGGTGTCGTAGACGTAGGCACCGCAGCAGTGATTGCGCCGCGCGCCGTGTACGTGATGGTGGGTGATCAGTTCGACGGCGACATGGTTCTCGAGCACGCGGAGCGAGCGAAGGGAGCGGATACGGCGCAGGAGCGTCGTCTCCACCTCACGGCCGGTGAGGTCCCTGGCGTGGACGATCCGGTTGACCCGGTGCCCGCCCTCCTTGCCCAGGTGAAGGCCGTAGGGGTTGGCGGCCCGCTCGGCCTGCGAGAACTCAACCCCCCAGTCGAGGAGTTCGCGCACCCGCGCCGGCCCCTCTTCCACCATCACCCGCACCGCCTCCTCGTTGCACAGTCCGCGGCCGGTCTCCAGCGTGTCGGCGATGTGGCCCGCGAAGGAGTCGTGACTGTCGAGCACGCAGGCGATCCCGCCCTGGGCCTGGTTGGTGTTGGAATCGCTGCGGTTCTTCTTGGTGACCATGAGCACGGTGCCGTAGGCGGCGGCCCGTATGGCGAAGCACAGGCCGGCGATGCCACTGCCGATCACCAGCACATCGCAGCTCAGTGTTTCCTGGCGGACACCCCGCCCGCGTCTCATGGCTGCGTTCCCGCCCGTCGTGCAATCTCGCCCAGGTAGCCGCTGTGGTGGCGCAGGCTGTAGTCGCGGTGGGTGAACCCCCGCTGCTCCATCACGACCAGGCTGAGCGCATCGCCGATCGCCAGCATCACCGCCGAACTCGCCGTGGGCGTGAGCCCCAGGTGGCAGGGCTCCTCGATTGCACCCATGTTGATAGTGACCTGGCACAGGCGACGGATTTCGGAATCGACGTGCGAGGTGATGCCGATCATGCCGCTCACACCCAGGTGGCTCGCCAGTTCGAGCATCTGGACTATCTCGCGGGTTTTGCCGCTGGTGGAGAATGCCACAATGATGTCGCCGGGGGCGAGCAGGCCGAGGTCGCCGTGCAGCGACTCGCCCGGGTGGATGAACGCCGAGGGAGTGCCGTTGGAGCAGAATGTACTGGCGATCTTGCGCGCGATTGCGCCGGCCTTGCCGATGCCGGTGGTGACCACCTTGCCGGAGCACGTTCGTATGAGTTCGACTGCGGCCTCGAACTGCCCATCGAGCGGTATGCCGCGAATCGCGTCCGCTTCTGCCTCAAACACCTGCCGTGCGCGTTCGAGTGGTGAAACCAACCGTCCCTCCCCTGGTAAGCGTGGCCCTGCGCAACGCCCTGTCGTGCCGCAGAATATACGTGACGCTGCGAGAACGGATTGAAGTGCGTTCAGTTGCACGTGGCGTGGGGGGGTTTGTATACTTCTCAGTAGTAACACACACGCCGTTTCGCTCGTTTCTGCATACAAAAACCGAGGGACCATGGGGCGCATTGCCGCTATGATTCTGGGGGTGGTGTTCGCCGCAGGGAGTGCCGCGCGGGCGGCACCGGTGCGCAAGCTGGTGCTCGAAGAGCAGCGGATCGAGGGCAAGATCCGCCGTCCCCAGCTCGTGCTTATCAAGGCCGACCAGCGTCCGCGGTTCTCGGCGATTGTCGTGCAGAGCGCACAGACCGAAGAAGACATCGCCCGGGCGGTTGACCAGGCGGTTGTCGAGCAGTGTCCATACGACGGCCCGTTCAGGTTTGCCGGCAAGCGGATTGTGAACCTGGCACCGTAGCGGGCGATACCGATAGCAGCGCGCGCGGAAACGGAGCGCGCGGGACAGACCAAACAAGGAAGGGCGCCAGATGAGTTTCCTCTCGATGTTCCTGCGATCGTTCAATCCGGCGGAGCCGGGGTTCCAGTTCATGTGGGCCATCCTGGCCGCTGGCGTGTTTGGCGTGGCAATCATGCTGGAACGGTTCGTGTTCCTCGGGAGCCGTTCCACGCGACGGGCCGAAGCGTTTGTGAAGGATGTCCTCGCGAGTATCCAGAAGGACGATATCCCGGCGGCGCTGAGTCACTGCACGCGCCGGGGCAAGTCCGCGCTTGCCCAGGTTGTCAAGGCGGGCCTGAACGCAGCCAACAGCGGCGCCGAGCAGATCCGCAACGCCGTCGACGAAATGACGCTCAAGGTGATCCCGCAGCTGGAGAAGCGCACCGGGTTCCTTGGAACAATCGGCAACGTGGCGACACTCATGGGACTGATGGGGACAATCTTCGGTCTGATTGTCTCGTTTGCGGCTGTGGGAAGCCCGGGGATAGACCCGGCAGAGAAGTCGGCATTGCTGGCCAAGGGGATCGCGGCAGCCATGAATACCACCTACCTCGGTCTGCTGATAGCGATCCCCTCCGTTGCGGTGTACACCTTTTTCAAGAGCAAGACCCAGCACATGATCGACGAGATTGACGAGTACTCGTTGCGACTGGTCAACGTGCTCTCGGAACGCTCGTACAAACCGCACAAGTACCACATCGCCGCGACCCAGCTCAAGGAGGGCGTCGGCCTGCACGTGACCCACAACAACATCAAAATCTTCACCGACAACAAGCTAGTCAAGGAAATCAACCTCTAGCAGGGGCGCGGCGCGGCACTATGAATTTCACCCAGGAATTCCTGCGCTCGTTCTCCCCCGACAGCATCGGGTTCATCTTCATGTGGGTGCTGGGCGGGCTTGCGCTGTTCGCGCTGTCGCTCATCGCTGAACGCTGGTGGGATATCGGTCGGCGCACAGACGTCGACGCGCAGGATTTTACGCAGAAGATCCTCACGTACATCGACGAGAAACGCTTCCAGGATGCCTACGAGCTGTGCGCCTCGGGCGGCCGCCGCGCGCTCCCCCGGGTGATGGGCTCGGGCGTGGAACGGGCAATCAACACGCCGGCGCTGGTGAAGAGCGCCATGGAGGAAGAGACGCTGCACATGGTGCCGATCCTCGAGAAGCGTCTGCCCGTGATCGCTTCGTGCGGGAGCCTGGCCACGCTACTGGGGCTGATGGGCACGATTTACGGGCTGATTCTCTCGTTTGCCGCTGTGGGGCAGCCGGATGTCGCTGCGGCGGACAAGGCCTCGATGCTGGCTACGGGT
>CAZJJT010000294.1:0-6169 GCA_964546395.1 uncultured Fibrobacterota bacterium | reverse complement strand
GCTGCCACGCGTTGAGCGCATCGAGGAAATTGATGTACCCCGGATTGCCGTTGAGCACCGTGACCGGCAACTCTCCGTGCTCGACATATACCCGGGCCGGTTTCTGGTGGGGATTGCAGCCGTAACGGAGGTCTATCTGGTTCTTCACTCGTTCCTCCATGGATATGGTAGTTCGTACCTAAAATAGCAGCAACGACACCCGCGTCATTGCCGTCGAGAAGTCAGCTGTCCGCATGCCCCGTCGATATCGCGCCCGCGACTCCGCCGCGCAGTGGCCGTGACACCATGCTCGTGCAGCTGCCTGACACACTTCAGCACACCTTCGTATTCGGGCGCGCTGCCGCTTCCGACCGAGGTCGGGTTCAGTGGAATGCAGTTGACCTTGCAGGGCACACCGTGCAGCAGCCGTATCAACCCCCCGATCGCTTCCGGGGTATCGGTTTCTCCCGCAACCACCACGTACTCGAACGTCAGCCCCATGCCCGACTTCTCCGCGTAGCGCTTCCCTGCCGCGACCACCTCCGCAATCGGGTACCGCCGATTGATCGGCATGATACGGCTGCGGTACTCGTCATCGGCAGCATTCAGCGATATGGCCAGGTTCACGAAGGGGCCGTCAGTCGTCAACCGTTCGATCGAGGGAACCACACCGGCAGTCGACACGGTGATACGCCGCAAGGCCAGCCCAAACCCCCACTCGGCATGCAGGATCCCGCAGCTCCCCGCGAACACATCATAGTTGTACAGCGCTTCACCCATGCCCATGAACACCACGTGGGTCACGGGCTTGTCGCCCTTCCCGTGCAGGTAGTCGTTGACCGCCACCAGCTGCCCGAGCACCTCCGCCTGCGTCAGGTTGCGCACGAACCCCATCGCTCCCGTCGCGCAGAACGTGCACCCCAGCGCGCACCCCAACTGTGCCGACAGGCACGCGGTGCGCCGCTGTCGGTCGATCAGCAGCACGCATTCGGTGATACCGTCACTCTCGTGCAGATTCAGCCCGAATTTCACCGCGTCGCCCTCCGCTGATACCCGCCTGTCAGCTTCGCGCATCGCGTCGATGTCGAACCGCTCGGCCAGCATGGCCCGGGTAGGCTTGCTGATATTGCTCATAGCCTCGAACGACGAAGCACGCTTGAGCCATACCCACTGGAGTATCTGCCGGACACGGTACGCCGGCTCGCCCAGCTCGGCCAGCTGCTGCGAGAGCTGCAGTTCTGAGAGGTCTCGGATTCTGGGTAAGGCGCTCATGAACTCTCAACGACGCGAGCCACCCCGGTTGTCCCAGGATGGCTCGGAAGTGATACCGCATGGTGGTGCGGTCGACTGGACTTGAACCAGCACGGGGCAAGCCCCACTACCCCCTCAAAGTAGCGTGTCTGCCAATTCCACCACGACCGCAACACCACGGATACCAAAGAACGCAAAGAAAAATACCTCTCGGGTGCCGACACAGCAACCGCGTCACTGCACGTCTGCTGCCTACTCCTCCCCGCTGCCCTCACCATCCGACTTGAGCGGAAGCGGGATGGCCCCCTGTGTCTCGCCTGCCGGTGCACTGCCGCCGTCACCATCTTCCTCGAGCTTCAGGCCCCCGCCCTGAAGGATGGATGCGGGTGTCTCATGCTGCTCCGCCCGCTTCTTCATCACCGACTCCCCGCCACCGATGCCGGCGGTGCGCGCGACGAACAGCGAGATGACGATACACAGCACCATGTACAGCGTCGCGAACAGGGTGGTCCCCCGCGTCAGGATATTGGCGGTGTCCTGCGTGCCGAGCAGCGCGCTGGCACTTGCCAAACCGCCGCCGAATGCACCCGATATCCCGCCGCCCTTGTCCGACTGAATGAGCACCACCACGCACAGCAGAAGGCACACAATCACGTACAACACCAGCAGAATGCCAAACACCATGGTTCCTCCCCTACTTCGGGAACACTATCCCGGCAAAGTCATCAGCTTTGAGCGCCGCCCCGCCAATCAGGCCCCCGTCAACGTCCTTCTGCGACAACAGCTCCTTCGCATTCCCCGGCTTCATGCTGCCACCGTACTGGATACGGACCTCCTCGGCCGTCGAACCGTCGTACAGCCCCGTCATCACCCCGCGGATGAACGCGTGCGCATCCTGCGCCTGCTGCGGCGTCGCCGTCTCGCCGGTACCAATCGCCCACACCGGCTCGTAGGCAATCGTGCACTTCAGCACATCCTCACGCGCGATCCCGGCAAACGCACCCTTCGTCTGGCGCTCGACCACAGCCTCCATCTTGCCCGCTTTGCGCTCGTCCAGCGTCTCGCCCACGCACACAATCGGCAGCATGCCCGCCGCCAGCACAGCCGTGACCTTCCTGTTGACCGTTTCGTCGGTCTCGCCGAAATACTGGCGCTGTTCCGAGTGGCCGACAATGACGTATGTCACGCCGACCGCTTTGAGCATGCCGCAACTCACCTTGCCCGTGTACGCACCCTTGGCTTCCCAGTACACATCCTGCGCGCCGAGTTTCACCGGAGAACCCTTCACCACCTGGGCCACGGCCGACAGGTTGGTGTACGGCGGACACACCGCGACGTCCACACCCGTATCACCGCCGATCTTCTCCACTACACCCTTCGCCAAGGACACAGCCTCGTCGAGTGTCGTGTTCATCTTCCAGTTGCCGGCTATGAAGTTCTTCCGTGTCATCTGTTGTCCCTGTCTGGTTTTCGCCCGCTACTTGTCGTTGAGCGCTGCAACACCCGGCAGCACCTTGCCCTCTACGAGTTCCAGTGACGCGCCGCCGCCGGTGGAGATGTGCGACATCTTGCCGGCCACGCCCGCCTTGTTCACCGCCGATACCGAGTCGCCGCCACCGATGACCGTTGTTGCACCCGACAGACCGGCCAGCACCGTCGCGATCGTGGTCGTGCCCTTGGCAAACGCCTCGAACTCAAACACCCCCATCGGCCCGTTCCAGAACACGGTCTTCGCCCCCGCAAGCGCATCGCTGAACGCTTTCACCGACTTCGGTCCGATATCCATCCCGAGCCAGCCGGCCTCTATCGAAGCCCCTTCGGTCACCTTGCTTCTGGCATCCGCCGCGAACGAATCGGCTGCTACGTGATCTACCGGGAGTAGCACCTGCACACTGGCCGCCTTCGCCTTCTCAAGAACCGACTTCGCCGTGTCGATCATGTCGTCCTCGACCAGCGATTTGCCGACCGCGATCCCCTGCGCCTTCAGAAACGTGTACGCCATCCCGCCGCCGACGATGATCGCACTGACCTTGCCCAGCAGACTCTCGAGTACCGCAATCTTGGAGGAGACTTTTGCGCCGCCCACCACTGCCACGAACGGTTTCTCCGGCGAGTCCACCACACGCTTCTGCAGAAACTCCAGCTCCTTCTCCATGAGGAACCCGGCAACGGCGGGGAGGTACTTCGCGACGGTCTCGGTGGAAGCGTGGGCGCGATGCGCGGTCCCGAACGCATCGTTGACATACACGTCGCCGAGCTTCGCCAGTGCTGCAGCCAGCTTCTCGCGCTCCGCCGCATCCTTCGAGGTCTCTTCCTTGTGGTACCGTGTGTTCTCGAGCATCAGTACCCCCCCAGCGGGGAGCTTCGACACGAGCGATTCCACTTCGGGGCCCATGCACGAGGGAGCCAGCGCCACCGGCGTGCCCAGCAATTCACCCAGCCGTTTCGCGACGGGCGCCATGCGGTGCTTGCCCTCGCTGAACTTCTTCTCGTCGAACGGCTTGCCGTCCTTCTCGGCCTTCTCCTTCGCCTTGGCCGTGTCCTTCTTCGGGTCGCCCAGATGCGACATCAGCACCAGCGATTTGGCGCCCTGTTCCAACACGTACTGAATAGTAGGGAGAGCGGCGCGGATACGAGTCTCATCCTGTATCACCCCGTCCTTCAGCGGCACGTTGAAATCCACGCGCATCAGGACCCGCTTGCCCTTGACATCAATATCACGAACCGTCTTCTTGTTCATCGCATCGTCCCGGTCCAGAGAACAACCGGGGCGCCTGAGCGCCCCGGTCACTGGCAATCAACTCACCGCCAACCGCTCACTACTTCACCGTGTCCATGTGCGCAACGAGATCGAGCACCTTGCAGCTGTAACCCCACTCGTTGTCATACCAGGAGACCACTTTCACGAAATTGTCGTTGAGGGAGATACCCGCGCCGGCATCGAAGATGCTGGTGCAGCTCTCACCGACAAAATCACTCGACACGACCTGGTCCTCGGTGTACGCCAGGATGCCCTTCATCTCGCCTTCCGACGCCTTCTTCATCGCGGCTTTGATATCCGCATACGATGCGCCCTTGTTGAGGCGACACGTGAGATCCACCACCGACACGTCGAGCGTGGGAACGCGGAAGGCCATGCCCGTCAGCTTGCCGTTGAGGTCGGGAATCACCTTGCCCACCGCCTTGGCGGCGCCGGTGCTCGCGGGGATGATGTTGCTGGAAGCCGCGCGACCGTCGCGCCAGTTCTTGCCCGACGGGCCGTCCGCGACCTTCTGCGTGGAAGTCATCGCGTGCACCGTGGTCATCAGACCCTCGACGATACCGTAGTTGTCGTGCAGCACCTTGGCCACCGGCGCAAGGCAGTTGGTGGTGCAGGATGCGTTCGACACAAACTGCATGTCCTTCTTGTATGTCTTGTGGTTCACACCCATCACAAACATCGGGGTGTCGTCTTTCGACGGGGCCGACATGACTACGCGCTTGGCACCCGCGCTGACATGGCCCTGCGCCTTCTCCTTGGTGAGAAACACGCCGGTCGACTCGACCACGTACTCGGCGCCGCACTTGGCCCACCCGATGGCTGCCGGGTCCTTCTCGGTGAACACGGCGATCTTCTCGCCATTGACCGTAATCCCACCGTCGGAGACGGCCGCAGAGCCCTTGTAGCGGCCATGCACCGAGTCGTACTTCAGCAGGTACGTCATGTACCCGGGATCGAGGAACGGGTCGTTGATGCCGACAACCTGGATGTCTTTCCTGCCGAGGGCCGCGCGGAACACCAGGCGACCGATGCGACCGAACCCGTTGATGCCAACCTTGATAGCCATGCACTCCTCCGAGGATGTTGTGGTTTTGGCAATCGCTGTACTATCTTTTTCCCTGTCTGCGGGGCACTGTGCCCCAGACAAAGGCATAGAATATAGTACCACAGGACAAGGCAAGTCAAACCTGCCCCAAGGGCCGTCTCGGCGGCCGGAGAGATGCTCTCATGGAGCCACAGCGTTCGTGCGGGACCCCCTTCTTCGTTGCCGGCCCGTGCGTGGTTGAGTCGGAAGATGTGTGCCTGCGCGTGGCGAAGGTTCTGCAGCGGCTCGCCCGTGTGCACGAGGTTGAGATAGTGTTCAAGTCCTCCTACGACAAGGCCAACCGGACCTCGAAGGGGTCGTACAGGGGCATTGGTCGGGCCGAGGGGCTGGCGGTGCTGAGCAAAGTGCGCCAGGAAACCGGCCTTCGGGTGCTCACCGACGTGCATTCGGTGGAGCAGGTGTCGCAGGCAGCCGCGGTGGTGGACGTGCTCCAGGTCCCGGCGTTTCTCTGCCGCCAGACCGATCTGCTGGTGGCCGCCGGGGCAAGCGGGAAGCTGGTCAACATCAAGAAGGGCCAGTTCATGGCGCCGTCCGACATGAAGTATGCGGTCGACAAGGCCGGCGGCAACTGCTGGCTCACTGAACGCGGAACGTTCTTCGGGTACAACCGCCTGGTGGTGGACTTCGCCGCCACACCGGTGCTCAGGTCGTGCGGCGTGCCGATCGTGTTTGACGCGACCCACAGCGTTCAGGAGCCCGGTGGCGCCTGTGGGAAGTCAGGCGGCAATCGCGACCTGGCGCTGCCCCTGGCGCGCGCAGCCCTCTGCATGGGCTACGACGGGTTGTTCTTCGAGGTGCACCCGGACCCGGACAAGGCGCTCTGCGACGGTCCGAACAGCCTGGCGCTGGATGATTTCGAGCGGGACTTCGGCTCACTGGTCGAGCTGTCCTGTTTCCTGAGAGGCTGATCTCGGCAGGCGCAGCCGCGACCGCGTGTGACACAGCGGCACGGACTCACAGCACAAATGAGAAGGCTGCGTCGGCGAGGATGATCACGAATATGCAGGTGACCACACTGGCCGTGGTCTCCCGGCCGACCGTTCATACCGCAGCCGCCAATCCACTCATTCCAC
>CAZJJT010000293.1:1508-6191 GCA_964546395.1 uncultured Fibrobacterota bacterium | reverse complement strand
TCGTCAACCGTCCAATGGACCGAAACAATGCTGTCGTTGGTCTCGGTCCAATCTTCTGGGTAGTCGATGACCACTGTGGGCGGGATGGTGTCAAGGGTGACCATGAGCGTGTCGCAACCATGGTCCCCGGCAGCGTTGTCACGGCAGATCACGATGAGATTGGGGCCCTCCACCAAGTCGACAACGGTATCATGCGCTGTGCCAAGGAAAGAGAACGTGACAGTCATCTGTGTCACGTTGACGACCGAGCTGTCCTGCGGCGAGGTGATGACGACCTCTGTGCCTGGGTACTCGTACGCACCCATATCCACCTTGTTGCCCTGCGGCCGCGGCAGACCAATGAGATCATGGGTTGGGGCCCCCTCCGTAGGGCAGGTGTCGATACACACGCTGCCCTTGGCCAACCGCAAGCCGTCATCAATGGTGCCGAACACTGCGTCGAGCCCGGCCGGGTGCAGCGGATCCACGAAGCCGGGAACTGTGTCGTCGGCACCGAGGTCGCCGCCGAGGTCAGAGATGAAGGCACCGTGGGCCACATCGGTACGCACGCGTACGCCACCAAGTCCACCTGAAATGTATGAGTTTGCCACGCTCAAGGTACACTGGGAGTAAACGTCGACCAGGATGCCGTCGGTGGTGTCGCCAGCGATTATCGTGTTGCGCAGGAGCGTCCCTTCTGGCGCATTGACCACCAGCGCGCTGGCCCCGGCGCCATGTCCAGAGAATGTGCAGTTGGTGATTGTAGCCGGGCCATTCTCAACCTCCAGTCCGCCGTACCCGCCATCACTCACAAACACACAGTTCTCCAAGGTTGTTGACCCCCGGCGGTCAAAGTCCAGCCAGTCCAACCAGGCCCAAAGCGCGTAGTCGCCGAGCCCGACAGTGTGCTCCACCACAAAGTGACTGTTGCGGATTGTCATGTCACACGACAGCCCCGTGACCGCAATCGTCATCCCATACAGGTCTTCCGCAATGGAACTGGAGAGGATGCAGTTGTCGAGCAGAATGTCGCTATACACTCCGTAGATGGAGGCGCCCAGGAACGCGTGGTGGTTTCTGAACTCGCAGTTGCTGACAGCGAGTCCACGTACTGTATCAGCCCAGATGCCGCCACCGATATTGTCATCACCTGTGGAACTGCTGCTGACCGGCCGTGAATCTGCAATGACGAGACCATCCAGTGATGTGTAATTGGCTGCCCTGACTACATGGTACGCATTGTCACCGCTGCTGTCAGGCTCACCAATGTTGCCGCTAAGCGCTGTCCGGTTGGAGCGCCAGTCTCGCTGGCATAGACTGTCCTCGCTTCCGGCAAACCCACCGTGCACCGACCAGAAGCGTTGGAGAACGAAGGACTTGTCGCGGTCCGTATCGGCAGTGACACGGTAGGTTCCATCGGCAACCCAGAAATCAACCACGGTATCCACACCACGCCATGCACTGAAGGCATCTTGCAGGCTGCTGAAGGCGCTCTCCCACGAAGAGCCATTGCCCCCGGTGGATGCAGCCGAATCCACGTACACGATGACGGGATCGGGCACGTGTAGAATCACGATCGCAGTATCATAGACTGTATCTCCAGTGACTGGGTGACGCCCTGCCACTGGTATGCGGTTCGTGTCAGGTTGGAGATGGCACAAGACGGAGTCCAACTCCGCGTTGTCCACGTACTTGACCCAAATGCTCAGGCCATCCCAATCCAGGGGTTCGCGGGGACTCGCCAGGGTTCGATAGGTCCCACCGCACGACCCTGTCCCCTCGCCATGCATCAGGACGATCGAGTCACAAAAGACCGCCGAGGTCGGAGCGGGATCGTTGTAGTTGACTGTCATGCTCAAGTGGACTTTCTGCCATGTGTTCGGCGGCTCGAGTTCGGGGAACATCGTCACCAGCCAGTTGGTGTTTTGGCCGCCAATGTCGCTGCGCCAATAGGCCACGCGAAGTTTGTACACGATGGCAGGTCGGGCCTCGCACACCACATGGGGATCGGTCGGGCTTATTATCCCCATGTCCGTTATGCTCATGACTTGCGCATAAGGAAGAGTGATCGCCGTATCAACCGTTAGGACGACATACCCGTTGTGCGAAAAATGCACGTATGCCACGGCGCCCAGAGTACTATCCACCGGAGCCGGATCCCATCCACCTGATTCATCTTGGTAGTGAAAAGCTAGAACCGGAGGTGCTGGCATGAGCTCCGACGAAGGAAACGGGATGGGCAAGGGACAGGACAGGCTCCTACCCTCCGAAAGTTCGAATTTCACCGAGTAGAGACCACCGTACAGTCTGTCTGTGTCGAGTTCGAATTGGGGCAGATCCGGATCGCTGGGCATGGTGGGCCGGATGATCGGTACTCGCGGTGATGCAAGGGCCCCCGCGGGAATTGCGAGCCCCACGTCATCGAAGCCAGCATACCACTGCAGATGGCTGAAATCGTACGTGATGGCCTGGTCCTGTGTTGGGTCGACAATCCATTGTGAAGGAATCGCGACCTCCGAGGGCGAGACATCTCCACCTATTGCATCCTCCACCACATCCGGAATACCATCGGCATCCCAGTCCGCATACCCCGGCTGCCCGACACCGGTCGAGCTCTCAACCGGCTTCTGACTTTCAAAGCACAGCTTCACCCAGTTGCTGTCGCGGGCGACAGACTCGATACGGAGTTCATCCAGGAACCCGTTGAGCTTGCGGCTGCCGGTCTCGCCGTTCTCGGCGCCAATCCTCAGTCCCCATGATGCCTGGAGCATGGAGCCGGTCGGCGACATTGACCATGCGGTTGCGGCAACGCCGTCCACGTAGATGCGCAAGGCGTCGCCGTCCCGTGTGGCCGTGACATGGTGCCATGTGCCGGGAGTGAGAGCGACTGAGCCACCGGCACCGTACGCACTGTCACTGGTGTTTGCCCACCAGAACGTAGGCTTCAGGTCCGCATCTATCTGCAGAAGATATGAACACCACGGGGCACCGCCGCTCTCATCGTTGCGACCCATCGCAATGACACCACCACCCGCAAGCGCGGCACTATCACTCAGATTGACCCATGCCGAGATTGTCAGTCCATTTGGGGGATCAAGAACACTGTCCTTGGAGACCAGCAGCCAGTCGTTGTCGGAGTCCAAGAGGACTGCATTGCCAACGAGTCCTGCCGTATCGGTACGCCCGGCACCGTATGAGAATCCCTCCGCACGTGCGCTGTTGCCGCTACCCGTAGCATCTGCCAGGAGTGTGTCGCCGCTGTCGACTGTGGCTCCGTTCAAGTGCCATACGCCCGCGAACCCGCCCTGCGGGCCAAACACGGATGCCATCGAGGAACCGCTCTCGGCACTGGGGTTGCCCCAGAACATCGTGAACGACTGACCCACCGTCCCGCCCCGCACAGTGTCCACCAACACCCATATTGCCGCAGACTCTGCGGCGCTGTCCCACTCCTCGACCGCAAACGCCATCGGTGTGCTGTCTGGTGCTGCGAACCGGATATCGCCCGCATCACTACGCACCTGCGCGAAGTCCAGGTCGGACGAGTCCAGCCGAACCAGCATCGGGAACCCGTACACATCACCGGGCACGTTGGCACCGCTGGAGTCGGTATTGAGCATGATCCGCTTCGAGTACTGCCACTGGCTCCAGTCCGGTCTGAAGTTCCAGCCGGTGTTCGCACCGGCGTCGACACAGCTCCCCGAAGCGTACCCCGGCGAGACGGTGGCAGCACTGTTGCCGATAGTGGCAAACGCGGCTGAGAGCGAACCGTTCACTGCAATGGTCCATGCGGTGGCAGGGGCAAGGTTGAGGAGACTGCCAGTTTGGCCTGCAAGGTGGGCATTGCCACCAACGGTGATAGTCTTCCCGCCCAGTCCGGCAAGAGTGCCGGCGCTGCCATCTGCAATCGTCAGGTTCCCTGCCGCTGTCAAGTTGTCCGCCAGAGAGACCGCGGCGCCATCGTCGACAACCACGCTGCCGAACGGCATGCCCCCAGCCGTCACCTGCTGGGTCCCCGTGGTGCCATCGAAGGTCACCGTGGAGCTTCCAGGCACCACCACAACCCCGTTGTTCGTCCAGTTCCCCGAGACGGTCACCTGTGCACTGCCCAGATCGAGTGTATCGATACTGGCACCATTGTGGTTCAGCTCCACGTTGCCATTCACATCGAGCGTGCCTGCTCCCAAGCTGATGGCGTGGTGTGTCACGTCCCACACCTGGCTCACCTGCAGTCCGGTGCACACGATGGTCTGCCCGGCAAGGTCGACCGACACCCGTCGGTTCACAATGTCGCCGCCGCTGGTCGACAGGAGCCTGCATGAGAGCCCCCCTGCGGCAACAACGTAGTCGGCCGAGCCATAGGAGTGCTGATGCAGGTTGAGGTCGGGATAGCCGTTGTAGGAAGGGAGTGTGACCACACCGCTGCCGTTGTGGTGTATGCTGAATTTCAGGAAGTCCATTACGGTACCGGCCAGGATACCCACAGCCTGGGCTGTGCCGTACGCGTAGGCGTAGATGGCGTATGACCCGCTGCCGTCAGTCACGGTGCCACCCCTGAATGTCACGTTCTCCGCGCGCACATCGGCAAGCATGGTCATGGTATGTCCACTGCTCGCAAGCTCCAGATTGTAGAACCGGTTCTCCCAAGTGGGGTTGCTGACGGTGCCGGTGCCGGTGAGTTTCACCGTTGACGTGCCCTTGTCG
>CAZJJT010000293.1:0-1498 GCA_964546395.1 uncultured Fibrobacterota bacterium | reverse complement strand
CGCATGAAAAACATGGGCAGGAAAACCACGAGGGTCGTGGATGTGGCGGCGATGGTGCAGGAACCGCTGACCGTGACCGTCGCAGCGTCCGCCTTGAGCGTGCCGCCCTGAACACTCAGTGCTGCGCAGCTGAGATTGTGGGCCGAACCAGCGTAGCGCGCCACAAGGGTGCCGCCTGTCATTGCTACCCGCCCGACGCACACGTCTGCCACCAGGCTGCAGGGCCTGCACGCGCTGCCATCAAGTACGACCGTATCGGTGGACACAGGTACAGCACATGGCGACCAGTTCGTGGCCACATCCCAGCGGCCGCTGGTGGTGCCTTTCCATACCTTGAGTGGGTTGGAGGTCGTCTGCCCGAACTCGACCAGCGTCTGCGACGCCTTCTGGTTCTCATAGCACAGCTTCAGCCAGTCCGCGCTGCGTGCGGTCAACTCGCGCCGTACCTCGTCAAGCCCTCCGCCAAAGCCACCGTCCGTGCTGGGCGAACTCACTCGCAAGGCAACATCGCTGGAAACCCCGATCGAGGAGCCGCCAGTGGTTTCTGTACCAATCAGCGAACCGTTGCTGTAGAATTTCAGCGCCTTGGTAGAATCCCAGGTCACTGCGACATGGTACCACGTGTGGGCCTGCGGAACCGCCCCAACCTGGTAGTACCACTTGGCGCTGTCTTGCGTGCCGACGTTGAGGATCGCAACGAGCTGGTCAGAGAAGACCGTGAGTTCGCAGCCAGCCTGTGGCCACCAGCGCCAGTTACCCAGAACCGTGTTGTGGCGCTTGGGGTCCTGAATTGAAGAGTGGACAATCGTGTCGAGGTTGACCCATGCCGACATCGTGAGGGCAGTGACAGGTTGGCTCTGCGACGCCATCTGGATGTAGTCGCCCGACGCCTTCGCGAACTCCTGACCGCGTCCGAGCATCATCGGTTTCCCGCCCGTCGTGACGTAGTCGGTCCCATGAAGCCCAAGCCCGGACGCGTCGGTGTACAGCCCCGCCGTGCCAGTGCCTGTTGCCGACTCGTCCAGGTGCCACACGCCGCCGAACCCGTTGGTTGCGGCAAACACGGCAGCAGAATTCGACTGGCTGCTCGCTCCGCCCTTGCCCCAGTACATCCGTATCTGTACTGTCGAGTCACCCGGAACCTGCGGGACCAGAACCCACACCTCGGCCGTGTCGGAGTTCGATGCGCCGTCCACCCACCGTTCAATACCATATGAGAGTCGGTTCCCCGACATGTCCGCGAAGCGAATATCTGCACCGCCCGCAGCGGTGTTGGCGAAGCCATCGAATGTTGCGGGAGTCAGACGAACCAACACAGGGAAGTTCTGCACGGTTCCGGAAACGCTCGCGCCTGTGGCGGTGGTGTTCAGCGTGATTCCTTTGCTGTAGCCCCATTCCGCGAGGCTCTCGGTGCTCAGCGCAGTGCCATGCGCAAGGAGAATGACCAACGGAACAACTACTGACGACCGGAGAACAACAGATATCCTGCGGAACATGC
>CAZJJT010000292.1:0-6223 GCA_964546395.1 uncultured Fibrobacterota bacterium | reverse complement strand
AATCGTAGTCTACCGGTTCGGCGAGAAACGTCTGGCCGAGGGTGAGTACGCTTCCGCAGAGCAGAGAGAGTACATCCGTGCGCGACGCCGCAAGTCGGACGCACATCTGTCGGTTGACGCAGTTACCGAGGGGACGCCGGAGAGTCGTTCCGCGGAGGCGGGTGGGTACAACGAGCCGGCCGCGGAGAGCGGTTCCTCGCTGCCGCCCGGGTTCAGCGAATAGGAGGAGCATGACATGACAACGACTCGCAGAGAGTTCCTGGCCGCTTCCGGTGCAGGCGCACTTGCCCTTGCCGCCCCAGTGCTCAGCCAGGGGGCCGCAGGCAAGAGCGAAGTGTACGTGGGGAAGGGCGATGCCGCCGAGATGCTCCCGAAAATCGTGGAGAGGATGGGCGGGATGAGGCGGTTTGTGAAGGAGGGGGCGCGAGTCCTGGTGAAGCCGAACATGAGCTTCGCCAATCCACCCGACTGGGCAACGACCACGTCGCCGGAGGCAGTCCGGGCAGTTGTCACGTTGTGCCTCGAGGCTGGCGCAAAGCGGGTGATTATCTGTGACAACACGCTGCGTGACCCCGAGATGTGCAAGGAGAAGACGGGCATTGCGGCGGCGGTGAAGGGACTGAAGGGCGCGGTGGTCTTCGTGCCCAAACAGGACAACCTGTTTGTGAGTGCCAGCAGCGACAAGGCGACGGCGTTGCGTACCACCGACGTGGTGAAGGAGGTGCAGAACGCCGACACATTCATCTCACTTCCGTGCGCCAAGTCGCACAGTGCCGCCGGTGTGTCGCTGAACCTGAAGGGCCTTATGGGGCTGGTGAAGAACCGGGGGGCGATGCACAGCGAGATGGATCTTCATACGGCCATTGCCGAACTGCTGTACTACGCCCAGCCGCACCTGAGCATCGTGGACGCCACGCGTGCGCTTCTCGACAACGGCCCGGGGGGGCCGGGGAAGGTCCAGGAACTCAACACGTTCGTGGTGGGCACCGACCCGGTGGCGGTCGATTCGTACACGGTCGCTCTCGCTCCATGGTACGGCAAGACGTTTGAGGGCAAGCAGGTCCAACACCTCCGGGTGGCGGGCGAGCGGGGCCTGGGCAACGTGAACTCGGACATGATCAGTGAAGTGGCGGTGTAGGCTGCACGACTCCGGGGAGCAGGGGCAGCTGTGATACGAACACACATCGCGCACGCCGCCGTTCTGGCGGCCGTGCTGATAGGGGGTGGTTTATCTGCCGCTCCCCTCGACTACCGCACGTTCCAGACACCTTCCTCTCTGTGGTTCGTGTCGCGCGACCGGGTGCTCTCGTTCATCCTGGACACGCGCACGCTGCGCAGCATCGCCTTGTCGGACGTGGCGGCGCGCGACACGGTGGATGACGTAGCGGAGTATGACGGGCTCCTGTTCATCGCAGCGTCCTCGGGTTTGTACGCCGTGGACATGACCACCACGACGCGCGAAGTGTTGCCGGCCCCTGTGGCGGGGCGGCGCGGGGCCCGCATCGCGGTCGATCTCGACTATGTCTGGTACGCACTCGGCGATACGCTCTGGCAGTACGACCGCCTTGCGCAGGAGTGGCAGCCGTTCCGGCGTTCCGACACCGGCCCGGTGTTGGGACTGCAGAGCACCGAGGATGTCGTTTACCTGTTGTCCGACTCGCAGGTGGAGCAGTTCGCGGCCTCCGATGAGCGGTGGCGCAGCCTGACCCGCCCGGGTTCGGCCGTGTCGGAGCAGGCCGTGGTGCGCCCGAGGGCCACCGGTTTCGATATCGTCGACGGCGACTCGCTGCGAAGGTTCACGTTCGAGACGCAGTCGTGGCAGGATGTCGGTGCAGGGGCGGCAATCGTGGATGCCGTCCTCGGGGACGAGACCGCGTATTGCCTTACTGCTTCATCTGTCGTGTCGGTCGACATGCAGACCACCGCAGTGAGAACGCTGCGGGCTGCGGGCCTCGAGGAGCCCATGGCGCTCGCGCAGTCGGGAGACTCGTTGCTGATCGCCTGCAGACGTGCGATTACCAAGTTCGTGCTCTCGACCGAGACGACCGAATCGGCTGAGTACGCACCGCAGGTTGAGCACACCGAAACGTTGCTGCTGGCCTCGGCAGGCGGCTGGCTGTTTTCTCTTCACCCGGGTACGCTCGCGGCTCGTTCGGGCGCTGTGGGTACGTGGGACGTTCTTGCGCTTGGGGAGGCGGGCGGGGTAGCGCACCGGATCGAGTGGGGAGAGCGGGGCCTTCGGGTCAACTACAGCCGGGCCGCGCACACGGCACTGCATGGCTTCGCCAAGTGGACGCTGGAACTGGAGGACAACGTAGTGCTCCTTGAGGACACGCTCGCGGCGTGGAGAGAGGCAGTGCCCGACGAGGCCAACCTGACCCTTCACACCGAGTTCCCCGGTGGAAGGTACGCGGACGTGTTCTACGACGACACGCGACTGAGCGAGGTACCGGACAAGGGAGTGCACTACGGGGGTGCGCCCGACGACGTCGTGCGTGCCGCCCACGCGGGCACGTACGAATCGTCGATATCGCAGTCGGCCGCGCTGCTTCCGGTGCAGGTGGAGGGTGTGAACGCGCGGTTACAGAGCCCGGCGAAGGTGGAAGGGCGTGACCGGCGGGTCGTGTCGGGGAGCGTCGGAGGAGGGTATGTCATCTCGCAGACCCGCCGCGAAGTACTGCGGTACCGGCCGGGGCGCGAGTATCCCCTTGGTGCGACGGCCCTGTCCGACAGCGCCTCCGACACTATTCAGGTGATTCCGGGAACGGTGCGTGTTACCGTTGACGGAGAAGAGCTCGATACGACCCGGTACACGGTGTTCGGCCGCACGGGGATGCTCCAGTTCAAACGCGAGGACTTGGTCGATCCCACTTCGACAATCATCGTGAGCTACCAGGTGCGCACCATCCCGGACAGGGGGGTGGACGAGGTCGAGTTCGTGCCCGAGCACCGCTTCGCGCAGGTCGCTCACGCCGACATCGCTGTGACCCCGCGCAGTTGGATCTCGCCGCGACTGGGGTACGCGTACCTCTGGGACGGGCGGCGGCACGACATGGTGAGCGCCGCTGTGCCGCTGGAGTGGCGCAGCGGGGAGCGGTTCACGCTCAAGCTGACGCCTGAGTACGCGTTCGACGCGAGGAGGCCCGACCGGGCTCGCGCGGGGTCGGTGTCGCTGATGGGCAACGCGTTGGGACGGTTCGGCGTTGTGTTTGACGGGTTCGTGGCCGACAGCGCTTTTGTCGGCACCGACGTGCTTTCGTACGGATACGGCACCCGGCTGTGGGACATCGACTACACGCTGGCGTACGACATCCGTGACGAGATCCCGGTCCGGTTCACGCAGCACAATCGGCGGGGCACCGCGGGCAGTGACGACAGGTACGCGTTGAGCGCCGGCCTTCGGTTTCCTCGGGCGCCGTTTGTCGATGTCGAGCTGTCACGGTCCATCGACGAGAGCAGGGGCGCACTGCTCGGGACCGACAGCCTGGGGAGAGCAGATACGGCCGACACGGCGGGCGAACTTGCAGTGCTCAAATCGAAGAACCGTCTGAACGTCCACGTGTACGAGTCAAACTCGTACTGGCTCACCAGGGCGCTTCACCTGGCCCGTGCGAGCTACGATGTCTCCTACACCGAGTTCCTGGCCGTCGTGGAGCACGACAGCGTGGCAGACTCTCTCGTCGGCGCACGGCG
The DNA here is from genome assembly GCA_964546395.1 of uncultured Fibrobacterota bacterium. Lineage (GTDB taxonomy): Bacteria > Fibrobacterota > Chitinivibrionia > Chitinivibrionales > CAZJJT01 > CAZJJT01. The sequence continues at coordinate 2,530 of CAZJJT010000292.1, read as the reverse complement.
AGGCACACGGGAGCTGTCGGGCCGGTCGATATACGGGCGTACCTCGCTGTTTCCCGTCGCCGACCTGGCGATTACGGCCGAGGGCATGTACCGGCTGAACCCGGAGGGAGTGCGGTTCGGCAGAGGTACTCGTGCCTCGCTGGCCGTGCAGGGCACCGAGTTGCCCCGCGGTGTCGACTTCGAAGGCGCCTACGTTGTCGACCTGAGCCGACTTGCGGTCGACGACAGCAGCTACCTGGTGCTGTCGCGGAGTCTGCTGGCGACGTTGAAGCCGGGGATGTGGGGAGATGCACTGCGCTGGTTCACATTCAGGGGCGGTGTGCGCGAGTACCGCACGTGTGCGTTCGACACGCGCGACCCCTCGGTGGGAACGCTGCTGCTGGGCAACAAGAGCGTGAGCAGCGCGACACTCATGCCCAACGCCGGATTCGACATGGCGCCCTCATCGCGTGTCGTGCTCAGCAACCTCAACGAGTGGAGTGTCGGCGACACCGCCACGACGTTCACGTCCACCAGCGACCTGCAGATCCGTCCCGGATCGCGCGACCTGTGGGCCAGCCGCTACCGCCTGCGCGACAACAGCGCCGGCGACGACGTGCAGTCGGGGTACTCGCGGTACGAGAAGACGTGGAACTCGTGGCTGCGCACCAGGCAGGGAATCGGCGGTTCGTACACGCGCGGGGTGGTCCGGCAGGTGGAGCTCGGGCCGGAGCTCGAGGTGAGCCTGTTCCCGCGCGACCTGTGGATAGTGCGCATGCTGTCGAGCACGCACACGCTCGACATGAAGTGGCAGCGCCGTGGCGGCGAAGTCGACTGGCGCCCCAACGTGTCGTACGCAATGGATACCCGGTTGACGGTGAAGCCGAATGTGTCGTTCGAGATGAACCACGCGCTCACATTCGTGCATGGGGCATACGATTCGTTCAGGGCAACTCTGAAGCTGATCGCGGCATTCTGACAGGGGCCGCAGGGGCACATTTCCGGGCGACAGGAGCGGTTCTGCAGTAGATTTCTGGTGGCTGGGCGTGACGACTGGAGTATCACATGGTGTTTCCTTCGAGTACGTGATGTCGTTTCATGGCATGAAGGTGAAGGGGGACGCGATGGGCAGATGGAGTGCTGGCATGGTTGCAGCGGTTGTGGCGGCAGGAGCGCTGTTCTGCGAGACCGGGCAGAGCGATGGTGGCGGGGCGGTGGCCGACGAGGTTGAGGACCTGCGCCTGACGGTGGCGGATGTGAGCGGGTGGACTGAGCGCGCACACGGGAGTTTCACGGGATGGGGCGTGTATGAAGGTAACGCGCTGACGGGTGAGAGCCCGATAGACGGTGCGGGTGATATCTATGTAGCCTTCGGCGTAGTGACCACGGGGATGCAGTATCTGGAATCTCCGCCACCATCAGGAACGGTGAACCTGTTTCTGGATGCGTATGTGATGGACTTCGGTACGGCAGAGAAGGCGATGGCGATGTACGAGGAGTTACGGCCGGCATCGGGGACTGCGGTGGGGGGCGAAGATGACTCGGTGGCGATCATCGATGAATCGACACCGTCGTTCGGGTGCATGCTCTATGCGCACTACGGAAAGTTCTACATCGAACTCAAATTCAACAACTACACCACGAAGAGCGAGGCAGTGGGAGACGCGGGGCTGTTCCTGAGCGTGTACAAGGCGAAGATAGTCGGCTGACCGCGGAGGCGGCGGTGAGGCGGAACAGAGGTGACTTGGGGGGTCCGGATATCAAGCAAGGGGGTAGGTGTGTCGATGAAAGAGGTCTCGCGGAGAGGGTTTCTGAGGGCGGGAGCGGCGGGGGCCGCGGCGGTCGCTGTGGGAGTGCGGAAGGCGGAGGCACGGACCGGTGAGTGGACCACGGGTATGGCCATCAACCCGGACATTGACAACCTCCGCGTAGTAAGCTATCAGGACGCGAGTATGGTGAACCAGAACGCGTCGATACTGAACTTCTCGGACATGAGCGTCCAGAACGGTGCAGCCAACACGGCCCCGATACAGGCGAACATGGACGAGATGGCGAAGGCGCTTGCCTCGGAGACCGATGCAGGTGTGGCATGGCGGAAGATATTCCGCAGACCCTCGACCAAGACCTGGTCGCAGGTGCGAGTAGCTGTCAAGGTGAACTGCATCTTTGACAACCACCCGCGTGTGGCGGTGGTCGACAAGATCTGCAGGGTGTTCCACGATATCAATCCAGGGGCTGCCGACGTCAACGACCGGAGCGTCCCGTACGGGAATATCATCATCTATGACGGGTGTCACAACGCCGACCCGTTCTACAGTTCCTACGTGGGCAGCGGCTTGCCCTCGGGAGTGCAGGTGAGTGACGGCAACAACCTGCTGGGCGGAACGGTGCCGACGCCGGTGCCGGGCTTGTCAAACTACAACTGCACGCGCGACATCTCGAACGGCACCATCGATATCCTTGTGAACATTGCGGTCAACAAGGGGCATGACAGCAACTTCGGCACGTTGACCATGACGATGAAGAACCACTTCGGCACGTTCGTGCCCGG
>CAZJJT010000291.1:0-6237 GCA_964546395.1 uncultured Fibrobacterota bacterium | reverse complement strand
TGGAGCTTGGCGCTGATCTTGACTTCAGTCTCGAACCGCTCCTTGGTCTCCTGCAGGCGGTCCGGGTGGAGCAGTTTCACCGCTCGCGTCACTTCGAGCTGTGAATTCCAGATCTCGTATACGTACGCGCTGCCGCCACGGCTGAGAAGCGCCGTGATGACGCCCGAGCCGAGGGCGATGCGCCGAGTCCCGTCAGGCAACCCCGCCGTGCCGACGTACCGCACCGGACGCGACTGACCGGCAGGGCGCGGCGATGCTGTCGTGCTTCCCTGGTCGTTCATAGTGCTCCACCAAAAATACTACCAGCAGATCCATAGTACTATTCGTGCTACTCCAATGTAAAGACAGGGGTTGCAGGCCGTATGTTCCACCGCCGCGACACTATTTTCGCCTAACTGCACATACGACAGGAGGATTGCGTGGTCAGACTGCTCACGATAGGCAACAGCCTCGCCGAAAACGCGACACGGTACCTTGAGGAAATCGCTGCCGCCCACCCCGGTGGCGCCTCTGTCGTGGTCGGCAAAGCCAACCTGGGCGGCTGCTCGCTGGAGAAACACTGGAACCTGGTGCAGCAGTGCGACCTGCTCCCCGATGTCAAACCCTACAGCTTCTACCTGACTGGCGCCGAACGACGGCCCGTGTCGCTGCGTGAAGCGCTCGCGGCCGAAACGTGGGACTATGTTACGCTCCAACAAGTGACCAACGACAGCTGGCGGCCCGAAACGTACGAACCGTTCTTCGGAAACCTTCACCGGCTCGTGCGCGAACTCGCGCCGCAGGCCCGGCCCGTTGTCCACCAGACCTGGGCCTACCGCGTCGATGCGACACTCTTCGCCGAGTGGGGTATCGACCAGCAGCGCATGTACGAGGGAATCTGCAAGGCGTACGACTCGGTTGCGCAGCGCTACAACTGCCGCCAACTTCCCTGCGGCCACGCGTTCCAGAGGGCGCGTGCAACGCTCATGTTCGCCCCCGACCCCTCATTCGACTACGCCAACCCGGTTCCGCGCAACCTGCCCGACGAGAGCACATCACTCATCGCCGGGTACCACTGGCGCACGGGCAACACCCCCAGCGGCACGGCCGAACTCCACCAGGACCACCGTCACGGCAACGCCGCCGGATGCTACCTTGCCGCCGCGGTCTGGTTCGAGATGTTCACCGGCAGGAGTGTGCTCGAGAACCCGTTCTGCCCCGAGGGAGTCGCCGAAGACATGCGCCATCTGCTGCGGACCGTTGCTCACGAAACAGTCCAGCAGTACGGCGGACCGCTGTAGTTGATGCAGGACAGACGTGTGGGCGGCCGCCGCACGCATGCCCCGCAACGGCGGGGCTGCGGCGCCGGGCCCTCCGCTGCAATTGCGGTTCGGGCCTCCGGCCCCGCAGCACCGCAATGTGTCACTTCGTTCCCCACCGTGTGGAGTCCTGCCTACAGCCGTATCCTGCAGAGGCGGTGTCCACTGCGGTCCCTGCCGCAACAGCATCCCGCCCGATTCGATACTGTATAAATCAACAATATCAGTTGATAAATGCATTGATAGTGCCGCCAAACTGCAGTACCATATGAACACATCCACTCGTCCACAAGGGGGCCGTCACATGTCCACCGTCATGTACAACAACAGGCAGATTCCAGTGATTGCCGAAACCGACGTGGCCGTGTTCGGGGGCGGGCCGGGGGGGCTGGGCGCGGCGGTGATGGCGGCACGGGCGGGAGCGCGCACGCTTCTGGTCGAGCGCTACGGCTGCCTGGGCGGGATGGCGACCGTGGGAGAGGTGCACCCGTTCATGCCGAACCATGTCGACAACACGCCGCTGGACGGGCCGGTGTACACCGACTGGCTGGCGGCTATGGACCGGTACTATGACAGGGCCAACAAGCTGCAGATCAGCAAGGAAGCCGCGATGCTGGCGGCGGAGGACCTGGTGCTCGAGTCGGGGGCGAAGCTGCTGTACCACCACGTGCTGGTTGATGCGCTCAGGGGGGAAGGGCGTGTCACGCACGCGGTGGTGCACAGCAAGTCGGGGTTCGGGGCAATTGCCGCGAAGGCGTTCGTGGACTGCACGGGTGATGCGGACCTGGCGGCCCTTGCCGGCTGCGAGTGTGAGCAGGGCGGCCCAACCGGCAACTGCCAGCCCATGACCCTGTGCTTCAAGCTGAGCCATGTGAATTTCGATCCGCCGCCGTGGGACGCGATGAAAAAGGCGTACGCCGAAGCGCGCGAGAAGGGCGAGGTAGTCAACCCGCGCGACAATATCCTGCTGTTCCGCTGGATGGACAAGGACGTCATTCATTTCAACACCACGCGTGTGATCCACCGCAGCGGCACGAGCGGTGTGGACCTGTCGGAGGCCGAGATCGAAGCACGGCGGCAGCTGCGCCAGCTGCTGACATTTTTCCGCACGAAAGTGCCCGGGTTCGAGAACGCGCAGCTGCACTCAGTGGCTCATCACATTGGTATCCGCGAGACGCGCCGCGTGAAGGGCCTGGCGTATCTCACCCGGAAGGATTTCGAGCAGTGCAGCAAGTTTCCCGACGCGGTCGTGCGGGTGAACTACCCTATCGATATCCACAACCCCGACGGGTCCGGGACCGAGCACGCCAACGTACCCAAGGGCGACTGGTACGAGATCCCGTTTGGCTGCGTGGTGGCAAAGGACCTGCAGAACCTGTTTGTCGGCGGACGGCCGATCTCGGTTGACCACGCGGTCCACAGCAGCATGCGGGTCATGCCGCCGGCGTGCACCGTGGGTTCCGCCGCGGGCATGGGTGCTGCCATGATGGTGGCGAAGGCCTGCTCGTCGCACGAGCTTGACGGCTGCGAAGTCCGTGACGCCCTTGTGAAACAGGGCGCGCCGCTGGGCGAGGCGGTGCCGGTGGTGCAGTGAGATGGGTGGAGGGGTTGTTGAACTGTTGAGCCGGCGAGGCGTTGAGTCGATACTGGATGATAAGCGTCTTCTTCCTTCGCCTTCACGCGTATTGCGCCACTCATCTGCTGCCAGTTGATGCCGGAAGCCCGGGTTGAGCGCCCGGCATTCGCGTTGGCCGCGCCCGCAACGGGTGCCGCTACTCCACAAATATCACTGTTCCCGCTCGGGAAGTCAACGGTCTCGCGGTTCGGGGTATGGCTCACGCAAGGCAGTCAGGTCGCGGCGGCCGTTCCAGGCAACTTCTCCATAGAAGAAGCCCTCTGGCCGGTCCGGTGTTGGGGGAGCAACCCAGGTGCGGGTACGCTGAGGGGCGCCGAAGGGGCGTTCAGCCGTCGTTTTCTGCCAGAGAACGGCGTGTCGGGGAGTTGACACGGTGGGTGTGGCGCGGTGAGGGGCTGCGTGGTAGAATCATGGTGATGGCCCACCGGCTGCCATACTACACCATGCACGTGCCGCAGGGCACGTGGCTCGACAACTCCGCGAACCTGGAGGGCGGGCTCGTCTTCCGCAATGGTAACGGCACGCCGGTGGTGCATGTGTCAAGTGACGGTGTGGTGCGTTCGAGAGGGAGATTTGTCACAGACATGATCGCATTCTGAGATGGAGCCTGGCTGGAGGAAGCCGATGCCCGGAGCAAAGCACAGATCCGTCTGCTTGTCTTTCGTGCGAAGCACGGTGGTTCTCTGGGTGTTCCTTCTGGGCGGGATTGCCGCGGCGACGGCCCGTACCATCCATGTCGAGTACGGTGAGACCTACCAGGAAGACACACTGGTACTCAAGCTGAATACTGACTCCCCAGAGTTCGTCGAAGGGGACACAGCCTACCTGCCTTCCGGAGTTGTTCTGGAAGTCCGAAGCATGTTCCAGCAGCTCCCGCCGGATGGCTGGAGTTATGCGGGTATCATGGCGCACCAGGTGAGTTCCCGGGAGATCGGGTACAGACCGTGTTCCACATTCACCTACTTGGTGTATGTCCCGGGCATTGGAACCGGTGCAACCGTGGGGAATCCCGACACCATCTGGGAAGAGGCGCGCGCATTCCCTGACAGCCTCTACATGCTGGACTACCATGGGTCTGAGGACGACACCTTTTTCACCAAGTGGTGCATGAGCGAGCGTGACACGTCGTACCTTCCCAACTGGCAGGCGATCATCTATCTGCGTGGCAGCGACTCGCGGCACCTGAAACTGCAGGCGCTGGGAGTTCCCGAGGACTCGCTTGCCTATGCCTACTGGTGGTCGACTGCGTTCCGCATCCGCTGGGCGGTAGACTCGGCCGGCAACGGGCTGTTCAGGCACGATGTCAGCGGTGTTGAGTCGTCCGGCCGGTCACAGCCACCCCCACGCGCTGCTCATGGGCCCAGGCTGGGGGTGGAGCTGTTCGACCTGCACGGCGCACGAGTGGCTGAGTACGGCCCGGCAGGCAGGCGCAGGGCCAGTGGCGTGGTGGTGACACAGAGCGGCGCTGCGGCCGCGTGCCGCGTGTGGTGACCCTCGGCACGTCTGCTGTCCCGTCGCGGCGCCGACCTGTGCTGACACGTGCGTATATTGCTTTCGTGGCTCCCGCGACCCCCATCGCCGGGCCCGAAGGAAGCACACAGCCATGCGCACCGGAAGACTCATTCCGCGGTTGCGGCCAGTTGAGCACACGCTCGGCATGCTCATAGTGGAGGACGATCCACAGCTCCTGTCGATCTGGCGCGAGTGCTTCGAGCGCTGCTGCCTGTTGCGCGTGCAGACTGCGCGCAGCGGGCCTGAGGCGGTCTCGCATATTGCGGCACACACACACACACACACACACACACTCTCTCTCTCTCTCTCTCTCTGTTTGATTTCTGCGTTCTGGATCTGGGACTGCCGCAGGTTGAGGACGGGTACACGGTGCTGCGGGCCATCGGCCGCGCGTTCCCCGTGTACGTGGTCACCGGCCGGACCTCACACCGCGAGGCGGAGCAGGCACGGGCGCTGGGCGCCGCGAAGGTGCTGGAGAAGCCTGTGCAGGACCTCGACTGGCTGGTACGGGAGAGTTTCATGCAGGCGCTTGGCCACCGGTTCCGCGGATTCGCGGGCGATTGGGTGAATGCCCGCAAGGTCATGGAGGCCCTTCTGCGGGAGGACCCGGAATCCGTTGACATGTGGGCAGCGGGCGTCCCGTGCCACTGCTCGTACCTGCGCCGCGTATGGGAGCAGGCGGGTCTTCGGGCACGCCACGTGCAGAAACTGCACCGTCTGTACCGGCTGGCGTTCGACTACCTGTGCAGTGTCGAGCACGGCATCCCCGCTCCGGCCGCCGCAGCGGAGGAACTGCTGCGCCTGCTCGATTACCTCGACACCCATCGGTCGGAGATGATGGCGTTGCTCCCCGACCAGGCTTCCTGCTGAGCTCCGAACCAGCCCGAAAATCGTAAAAACCGACACCAGAAGTGTCGGTTTTCGGGTGGTGCGATGCACTACATTATTTGTGGAATGGTTGATGTTCCCCACGTGCTGGCACAGGAGGACATATGCTTCGTGATTGTCAGTCTTCTGCATGCTCTTGCCCCTGCAGGTTGAGACAAGCGAGTACCGAGACCAGCCCATTTCTGGCTTTCCCCTCGGCAGGTGTTGCAGTTCGCGGCATGGCCGTCCTGTCAGTATTGGCTGCCTTCCTGCTCGTGCCTGGCTTGGCAACAGCACAGGTGGACAGTTCACGAACGAACGAGTCTGAGGAGACAAGGGCTACCACTGACTATCCGCAAGACTGTGGCGCGGGCGAGAACATGAAGCTGGACCTGTGGGCGGGGCTGGGGACAGCTACTCCCGCAAGCCCCTTGCACGTGTATGCAAACTGCGTCGGCGGTTCGCCCTGGAAAGCCCAACTTTATCTGGAGCCGGCACGCGATAACGAAGGGACGGGCATCACGATGCACTCGACCTGTGGGAGCGATGTTACGTGGATGGTTCTCTCAGGGACAGGAGGAGGCAGTCCAAACACCAACTTGCGGATACTGAGCAACGGTACCGACCGTATCTGCGTCAAGGAAGACGGCAAGCTGGGAATAGGTACCACCAGTCCTTCGGAGAAACTTGAGGTCTCGGGCAACGTCAAGTCCGATACTGCCAAGGTTAGCGGGATCAAGCTTGGTTATTGGGGTAGCACCATACGCGAGGGATCCTACCCCACCTGCGTGGAGGTGGTAGGCAATTTCCGAGTTACTTCCAATACCTACCTCTCTGGCGACCTTGAAACTAGTGGGAAAATCATCGCCGATTCTGTGAATGTCGATGCAGTCATTATCAACGACTGGCGGATCGAGGTACCCT
>CAZJJT010000290.1:0-6260 GCA_964546395.1 uncultured Fibrobacterota bacterium | reverse complement strand
GTTCGGCACGAACCGCGCGCGACAGCCCGCCGCAACCTGCACGCTGTCGGCCGCGGACACAATGCGACGGGCCCCGGCGCGAGCGCCCGCGTGGTTGGCCGTTCCGGCGCACAGCCCCACGAACAGCAACGCCGCCACCGCGTACCGCACGACCCACGGCCGCTTGAGCGCAAGGCCGATGCGCACCGGCAGCACGTCCTCGTCCACCGTGCGCTCACCTTGCCCCTGGTACTCCTCGATAATCGACTGGATCGTGCGTGCCAGGCGGCTCCGTGCCGAGAGCACCTCGTAGGGGAACACGGCGCGCAGGTAGGCGAGGTTGGCATTGTGCTTCTGTTGGGCGCCCCGGTTGATACGCGCGTTGGCCCCGAACAGCGCGTCGTTGGACTGCTTGTCGAGTATCGACCGCAGCACCACCGCGACATCGCTGGGCAACCAGATATCCGCGATGTAGCGCACCCACGGGAGCGAGCGCAGCAGTGATCCGCTTGCGCGCGTCAGCGTACGGAAATGCTGGTAACGCGTGTTGTCGAAGGTCGCCCGCATGCGATCGGCCACCCGTGCCGTCCACAGCCAGCACTCGGCCACGGTATCGCTCAGCAGGTCCAGGAACGCGTTCGCCGAATGCTGCTGCAGCCATGCGGGCATGGCGATCGCCGACGGTTCGTCGAGCGCAAAGCGCGTGCCGTTGAAAGCGCAGCCCGTGACAATCTCCGCCGCAAGCAGCGCAAGGCAGTACGTGTCGAGTGACTGCTCGCCGAACGACTCGACCCGTGCGGGGTGCAGCAACTGCTCGGGTGCCCCCTGCTCGAGCGACACGGGGATGGTTCCGCCGTAGTTGCACAGCATCCGCGGCGAAACGCTGTCGGCAAGAAACACCGTGTCTGCCGTGATGTTGTTGTGGTAAATGCCTGCCGTGTGGCGCGGCCGCACCGCATCAACGAGCAGCGCGGCCAGCTGCATGCGCTCCCGTGGCACTATCCGCTTCGGTAGTTGCTCCAGCAACAGGCGCACGGCCGCCCTCAGCGCGCTCAGCGGGCGCTTGCGGTGCTGCCACCAGTGCGCCGCCGCCGCCGCGCATGCCCGGAACACGTCGCGCACGTACGCGGGACGGTTCCAGGTGTAGTGCGGCGGGTACAGCGCGTTGAGCCTGTCAAGCACCATCCGCAGCGACACAGGCGGCACCGAGGTCACCAGCCAGGCGGTGGAGCGGTCGACGAAGTAGTACTTCGGGGGGTACGTCGAGGTCCGCACGAACGGCGAGTACATGCCCATCTTGATCGGCATGCTGTTCAGCTCCGCCGTCATCTCGTCGACAATCGGATATGTTATCTCCTCTATCAGCACCTCGTCCCGCGCCACCACGTCATCGCCAATCGACAGCACCTGCGTGGCTCGCGCCAGGCCGGGTGCCACTGCCCTGAGGTCCTCCAGCGCCAGCAGCTTCTCCAGTCGCGCCCGCATCCGGCCGATGTCAAACGGTTCCGGCGCCATGCGCTACCCGGCCCGTGCCGCCGCGATGGCGGCTTTCAGTTTGCGGCTGTTCTGACGGTACGCAGGGTCGATCCCGAACCGGTCGAGACGCTCCCAGAGGCCCTGGAAGAAGTGGCACTCCCGTCGCGGCGGCCCCGACCCCTTCAGCAGCGCCGCGGTACGCGCGTGCAACAGGTCGATACACGCCATGAGTCGGTCGGTCTTCTTGAGCTTGTACAGCAGCGCGATCCGCGTGATGTTGTCGCGGTCCTCGACGAACGAATCCGACCGGATGGACCGCTCCAGCCTGCGAAGCACGTGCTCGTACTCGTCGACAAGCGTCTTGCCCAGCAGTGTCGCCATGATCTCGTCCGCCTGCCGCCCGTCCGGCACGCTGCCCCAGCACGACTTGATCGCCCGGTCCAGATCAGCCAGCAGCTGCCCGGCCGAGTTGTACGACTGCCGCCTGTCTGGCGCGCTTCCCTTGCGGATGATGCTGTCGAGGTGCGAGAGGAACGCCGGCTGACGGTGGATCTGGGTGTGGAAGCGGTGCGGATGGTCGCGGTAGAACGCCTTGAGGTCGAGGCGCGATCCGTTCATGATCTCGGTGAGAATCGCCGGGAAGGTGGTGCCCGCGTACGGGTTGCGGCACGTGGTAAGCTCGAACAGGATCACCGAGGAGAGCACCCCCAGGTCGAGCTTGCGCCCCTTGTACGCGCGGTAGAACCTGCCGTCACTGTTGCGGAACACATGCTCATCCGTACTCATCCGCACGTGCGTACCGTCACCCCGCTCCCGCACATCCGCCTCGTCCACCGGCACCATGTCGAAGTAGTAGCGGGAGAGGTAGTTCAGCGTGCCCATGATCACCGGCCGCCCGTCCGCCATCGGCATGGTCAAGTCACCCCGCGCCCCGCCCTCCTGCGCAATCCCGAAATCGGTAACCTTGAGAATCTTGCGCGATTCGTGCAGCAGGATGTTGGACGGCTTGATATCGCGGTGGACAATGCCTTTCTCGTGGATCTCCCCCAGCGCCGAGGTGATCTGCCGCATAATCACGTAGATCTCCCGCGGTGTGAACGGGGTCTCTTTCAGCAGGATGAAGTCCTCGAGACTCAGGCCCGGCACGTACTCCATGGCGAAGAATGGAACCGGTCCGCTCACACCCTCCAGTTCGTACTCGCCGCACTCGTACACCCGCACGCAGGCGTCGGAAATGTCGCCCACGCGCTTGGTGGCCGATATCTCCTGGCGAAACCGCTCGTAGGCCTCACCGGCCAGCTCCGACTGCTGATTGTAGAGGAATTTCAGCGCGACCAGCTCGCCCGTGCGTTTCTGCGCTTTCACCACCACACCCAGGCCGCCCGATCCGAGCAGCGAGCGCAGCGTGTAGCGTTCGAATCCCAGATTGATCCGCGCGTCCTCCTGGAACACGCGATTGATGAATTCGGCAGGGACACCTTGTTCGAGTTCGGTCATGTCGGGGTGTTTCCGCTGCGGCTGGAGCTGCTGTCAGCAAGACATCCTGTGTAATATATCTCGGTGGGCCGGAGCATCCGCGGTCGCGGTGTCTGCGCTACACCTGGAGACTGCGCAGGCGGTGGTACTCGCCCTGCAACGCCATCAGCTCTTCGTGCGAGCCGATCTCCACGCACCTGCCCTGCTTCATCACCACAATCCGGTTGACAGTACGGATCGTCGACAGGCGGTGCGCCACGATGAACGTCGTGCGGTTCTGCATCAGCCGGTTGATCGCTTCCTGCACCAGCTTCTCCGAGATCACATCCAGCGCCGAGGTGGCCTCATCGAAGATGATCACGCGCGGATCGCGCACCAGCGCCCGTGCAATTGCGATGCGCTGCCGCTGACCGCCCGACAGGCGCGCACCGTGCTCGCCAATCGACGTGTCGAGGCCATGCGGAAGGGCATCGACAAACTCGGCGGCGTTGGCGGTCTCCACTGCGCTCCGCACTTTCTCATCCGGTACGTCCCCGAGCCCGTACGTGATATTGTCGCGGATGGAGCCGGAGAACAGGATCGTCTGCTGCGGGACCACCGAGAGGAACTGGCGGTAGGTCCGCAGATCCAGCGTGGCCGTGTCCACGTCATCCAGCAGGATCCGGCCCGCCGTGGGCCGCCTGAACCCGACAACCAGGCTCATGATCGTGCTCTTGCCCGAACCGGATTCGCCGACCAGCGCGATGGACTCGCCCGGCGCCACTGTCAGCGAGAAGTCACTCACCGCCGTCGCATTCGCCTGTTCGTAGGCAAACCACACCCGTTCGAACGCGTACGCGCCGCGCACCGCGCGCACCTGCGCCTTCCCCTGGTTTCTCTCGATATCCGGGCACTCCAGTATCTCGCCCATCGAGCGAATCGACTCGAACCCCTTCGCTATGTCGGGATACACGCCTATCAGGTGCTGCACCGACATCATCACCATCGCGAACAGCCCCTGGTACATCACCACGTCCCCCACCGTTATCCGCCCCCGGTACGCCAGGTACCCCGATACCACCAGGCTCGAGAACTGGAAGAGCTGGAATGACACCCACGACGAGGCCCCGAACAGCGCGTTGACGAAGTCGAGCCGGATCCCCTTCTTCTTCACGTCGTGCAGCTGCGAGTCCATTCGCCGGATCTCGGCCTGCTCCACCCCGTGCGCGCGCGTGATCGGGATCATCTCGATCATCTCCGACACCCGCGCCGACATCTGCTCGATTGCCGTGCGGAACTCGCGGTTGCTTTCGCGGATACGCGTGCGGAACACGGTGAGTACCGAACCCGCGAGCGGCGCCACCACGAAGAACAACACGGCAATCAGCGGTTCCTTGCGCAGGGTGATCGTGAACGCGAATCCGAGGTTGATCACCCCGATGTACACCACGTTAATCATGTTGCGCGAAAGCCCCTCCACCGACTCCACGTCCCGCAGCACTTTCGAATGCAGGGCCCCCGAACGGAACTCCTCGTGAAACGCAATGGACAGCTCCTGCATGCGCCGCACCAGCGCGCCGCGCAGCGAAGCTTCCATGCTGCGGATGCCCCGGCTCAGCAGGTACACGAACGTACTGTGCATCGGGATGTTCTCGAGAAGGAAAAACGCCATCACCCCCGCGTAGGCCCAGAGGTGCCATAGCGGATAGGTCTGGGGATTGCCGACAACGTCAATCACCCGCGCGGTAATCACCGGCAGGAGCAGGAAGGGGATATGCTTGAGCGTGGCGACCGCCACCGCGCCGAACACGCTCGCACGGTTGCCCGAGAACAGGAACCACAGCGTGCGAAGCGGGTTGCGGTTGCGGTACTGGTGGACCAGAAGCGATACGGTAGCGGGCATGGCAGTCCGTAGGGATTTCGCGGAGTACACGGATGCCTGCAAAGATACATCGGCCTGTAGCAGCTCCTGAGGGGCCGGGCGCTGCCCGGCGACCTATATTCGACGTCCCTATGACCCTTGACATCGTACACATCGTGCTCGTGGCGGCTGTACAGTTCTGCGCCTCGCTGCTGCAGAGCTCTGTCGGCTTCGCCTACGCGCTGTTCGCCACGCCCCTGCTGGTGCGCCTCGGGTTCTCGCTGCCGCAGGCCATGGCGCTCACCTGCCTGTCCTCGCTGGTGCAGACCGCCACGGGCGTGCGCCAGTTGGCCCACGAAGTCCGCTGGAAACTCGTGTGGTCCACCACCGCTATCCGCTACGCCGCCACGCTCGTGGGCGCGCTTGCGCTCAAGCGCCTGGCCGCGCTCCCCGCCGAAGATATCCGCATGACGGTCGGCATCCTGATCCTGACAATCGTGACCACGCAGCTCGCCGTCCGTCCCGCCCCCCGCGAGCGGCTCGCCCCGTTCTGGACCGCTGTCGCGTTTACCGTGAGCGGTCTGCTCGCGGGCGTGGTAGGGATGGGAGGTCCGCCGGTGGTGCTGTGGGCGATGGCGCACGACTGGTCGAGCACGCGTACCCGCGCGTTTCTGTTCGCGGTATTCCTGCTCTCGCTGCCGTTCCAGATCGCTGTCCTCGCGGTCATGTTCCCCCGCGACACCCTCACCGGCCTGCTTATTGCCCTCGCCTCCCTGCCCGTGCTGGCCGCGGGGACATTCGTCGGCATGAAACTCGGCGCGCGCATCTCCAAGCCCGTGCTGCAGTGGATTGCCTACGGGCTGCTGCTGGTAGTTGCCGTCAGTTCGGCGCTACCGAGGGCTCTGCAGTACGTGCGTGGCATCTAGAATGGTGCTCTGCCAGGGGGGGGCGGCGCGGCCCCCCCTCACATCTCGTCTGCACGCTCACCGCAGCGGAGGCGGCGTCTCCGGCTGGCCCGGGCCAGCACCGCCAACAGCGTACCAATCAATGTTGCGCGTGAGGTACATCACCGCCGCGAGTATCACGAACAACCCCGCGCTGCCCATCAGCAGTGCGTAATCCTCGAGCTGCAGTACCACGTACAGAAACGCGTACAGCACGGCGAGCAGCCCGCCCTGCAGCACCGCGAGACGGGCGCCGCGCAGCACCGCGCGACTGTAGCCCGACACCAGTACCACCACCACCGCGCCGGCAGTCAGGTACGCGGCAAGGAAGCCCGTGTGCTCGGACAGCGACAGCAGCAGCACGTAGAACAGGCAGAGCGCGAATCCCACCAGCAGGTACTGCACGGGGTGCACCCGCCGCTTCAGCATGACTTCCATGAGGAAGAAACTCAGAAACGTCAACCCGACAAACAGCACCGCGTACTTCGCCGTCCGCTCCGTCTTCTGGTACCCATCCACCGCCAGCAGCAGGTCCACCCCGAACG
>CAZJJT010000289.1:0-6263 GCA_964546395.1 uncultured Fibrobacterota bacterium | reverse complement strand
GGTGATGTGCAGCCCGTTGCGCTCGACATACCCGTGCCGTTCCCCCGGGGCAATCACGAAGCAATCGCCGGCGAATATCGGGTAGCGATGGGTCCCGTGTACGTGTACCGCCGAGCCTGCGTTCACATATACCAGTTCGACAAACTCGTGACCGTGGGGCTCGATGTTTTCCTGCTCGAGCTCCATGACCACGAGCGGAAAGTCGCTGGTCATGCGTTCGGCAAGGGTCAGCAGTTCTGTGGGCTGTCTGGAAGGGCGAGGTCGGCGCGGCATGCGGGGAAAATAGACCGGGTTTGAGGTATGCAAATGAACTGGAACAGGGATCTTCTGATGACGGGGGAGGGATGCCTGCTGTGGTGCGCAGCTCGACGCTGCCCTGCTGTGCCCACTGTTGCGCCATGCGCCCAATGCACACTGCGGAAAGACCCAGTCTACACCGCCACCCGCTTGCCGCTCTTCTCCGACTCCAGCGCCGCCGTCATCACCCGGTGCGACAGGGCGGTCTCGTCGGGAGTGACACAGCCGAAGGCGTCGGTCACCGGGCGGCCGGCAAGGTCATTAACAAACGCAGCCAGCATCTGCTGCACACCGTCAGCAAACCCGAACTCGAATATCCCTCCGGTCACCACGGGAAACGAAAGCGGCGACACGCCGAGATCGAGCCGGCACCAGGGCTGCTCCTTGCCGATTGTCTCCGAGTAGTAGAACGCCTTGGGATCGTGCGTGGTGAACCGCGCCGAGCCCTCTGTCCCGTAGACTTCGATGAACCAGGTGTTTGTCTGACCCGGCGCCATGCGTTTCGTCTCGAGCAGCATGCTGAACGGTTTGCCGTTGTCACGGTCGACACACCGGCAGGTGAGCACTGCGTTGTCCCAGGTCCTGCAGGGCACCATGCCGCCCTTGCCGTCCGGCCGCTCCTCGGCAACCTTCTGCAGGTCGGCAAACACCCACTGCGGCACCCAGCCCATCCTGAACGGCACATGCATCGCGTGCATCCCCAGGTCGCCCATGCACCCGTACTCGCCGTTCACCTCCACCATGCGCTTCCAGTTGATCGGCTTGCTGAGATCCATGTCGCTCGAGTGGTGGAACCCCGCGCGCACCTCTATCAGTCGGCCGTACGAACGCGCCTTGATCCACTCGATTAACCGCTGCGTTCCCGGCCAGAATGGAAACTCGCTCGAGCAACGCACCACCACCCCCGGATGTGCCCGCACACACTCGAGGATCGCGTCATTTGCGGGCCCATCAATCCCGAACGGCTTCTCGCCCAGAAGGTGCTTGCCGGCCGCAATGATGTCGCAGTAGAGCTGCCGGTGAAGGTTGTGCGGGACAGCGCAGTACACCGCGTCGATCTCGCTGCTGGCCAACAGCTCGCGGTAATCACCGGTCACGGTCTTGACGGTCGCGAAGTGTTTTGTGTACCAGTCGTAGGTCGCGGTGTTCTTGTCGCATATCCCGGCGAGCACGGGCCGCGGCAGTTCGCTGGTGAGATGGCACCAGCGCGCCATGGCACTCGCCATCTCCCGCCCCATCAGGCCCAGCCCGATGATCCCGAAGCGCACTCCGCCACTATCGGTCATGATGCTCTCCCCCTGTTACTCAGGCATGCCTGCGCCGCAACGCGGCAAACCGTCCGTACGCTTCTTTGTATGCCTTCCGCATCGCCTCATCCGGCACGACCCGCTCCTTCACCACTGCCGCCTTCCCGCACGCCTCACCCACCGACCCATACCACCCGAGCGCCACGGTCCCAAGGACTGCTGCGCCCAGCGAGGTACTCTCGGTATGCGCCATCGTGCACATGGTCTTGCCGGTGACAGCTGCCTTGATACGATTCCACAGCACGCTCTTCGAGCCCCCGCCAAGACTGCGTACCTCCTGGACCGGTGTGCCGCTGCGCTCGATTGTCTGCACACACTCGTGCACCATGAACGCAATCGCCTCCATGATCGCCCGCACAAAGTGGCCCCGCGTGCTGTTCAGGCCGATGCCGCAGAACGCCCCACCTGCCGGCGCGTCGGACCCGGGCACCCCTGCAGTCGTGAAATCGGGCAGCAGCACCAGCCCGTCGCAACCCGGCACCACCGCCTCCGCCAATGCCGTCAGCCCGTCGTACACCGACCCGCCCTGCGGCGCGGCAACATCGCGGCAGAACTCGTCTTTGAACCATTTCAGGATAATCCCGGCCGTGGGCAGGTATGGCAGGAGCAGGTAGGAGCCCGGCAGTGCATGGCGGTAGATAATCGGCCGCTCGGGGTTATTCCAGTCCGGCGAATTCAGCGTGGCGCCTACCACGAGTGCCGTGCCCGTCGTCTCCGTGACAATGCCCGGGACAGTGTTGCCTGCGCCTATCGCCGAGGCGATCTGGTCCATCGCGCCCGTGACACTCACGGTGGCAGTGGTAAGTCCACAAGCCTCAGCTGCCGCTGCCGACAGGGGCGCCACCACCGAGCCGCACTGCAGCACCTGCCCGAACCTGTCCGCGGGCGTGCCAAGCAGTGCGAGCATCTCATTCCAGTATGCGCCGCCGGCGATATCGAAGAAGCCGGTGGACGAGAGCATCGAGCCGTGCGATACGAACCGGCCGGTAAGTCGCGCGTGAAAGTAGTCCTCGAGAAGCAGAAACTTGTGCGCCGCCGCGTGCACCTCGGGCCGGTGCTGCTTCAGCCACAGGATCTTTGCGGCCGGGAGCGCCGGCTCAGGCGAGGCCAGCCCGGTGTGAGCATAGTAGTCCGCCCCGTCAACCTTTGCGGCGAGCCACGCCGACTGCTCCTCGGCGCGCGTGTCCAGCCACACGATTGCGTTGTGAAGCGCGGAACCGTCACGTGCAACCGCAATGAGTGTCTCGCCCTGCGTGGTGGGCACCACTGCGGCGATGTCCGCCGGCGCCACGCCTGCCCGGGAGGTCACGCTGCGGATACCCCGGCACGCCACGTCCCAGTACGTCTGAGGGTCAAGCTCCACCATGGCGGGCGAGGGTGTCAGCAGAGCGTACTCCTCGTTCTCCGATGCAACCAGGCCCAGTTGCTGATCGAACAGGCAGGTTTTGATTGCCGTGGTGCCGATATCGAGTGTGATGATGTACTTCATCTGCCTGCACCCTTCGCTCAGGTCGCTGCGCTGCCACAGAGGCACAGAGACACTGTGGTGTCCTGTGAGGGGTGGCCACTGACGGCCTGGATGTCGTGGAGCGAACCGCGGGTCGCGTCGCCCTCTTCCACGAACACGTGGGCTTTCACAGGCATGTCCGAATGGCCACACACACCGATGTGCACCGCTGCGTCCCGCTGCACCGCGTGCTCGAGTCGGATCCCGGTGCGTGCGCGCACGTACCGGTACGCCTCCTCGGTCGTCATCGACAGCGGTTCGTACGCCGAGATACCGTCCATCACGCCTCCCACAATCGACCGCCAGTTGTCAGGCGTGATATACTGTATGTAGTCAGTCTCGTGCGTGAACAGCGACGAGAGGGTCATGCTGTCGAACGCACGACGAAGCTGCGCGACACCGTTCGCCACGGTCTTGGCCACATCGTTGGTCGGGGCCCACTCGTAGCCGCAGATATCACGCACCTCGATTGTACAGTTGAACAGTTTCCCCGAGAGCTCCGGCCGCCCGTCAACGGCAAGGTAGTCTGCGTAGTAGTTGGGCTGAGAAGTGTAGCGGTCGCCGCTCTCGTGCAGGCGGAACGGGCCGCCTCGCAGCCACTGCCTCCGCTTCGGGTCGCCGATGTAGGGCTCTCCCGGCTGCATGTGCGTACCGCAGAACTCGCAGCCCCACTTGAGAAACCACGGAATTGCGTTTGCACCGAACTCGTAGTAGTGCGGCAGGGCCACCGAACCAATGGCGATACCGTTGCGCTCGTGCCACTCTTCGACACGCGACGCATTGCGCGCCATGATCGCGTCGCTGTAGGCACTGCCGCGGTGATGGTTGAAATAGATCCACTCCTCCACCCGGTCGCCTTCCACCGTACCCTCGTAGCCCGCAAAGGCGTGGGGGAACGACGTGGCGTTGCCCTCTGCCAGGAGTTCCCTCAGTGAACCGACGGCCTCGTGGCTCATGTTGTCGAGAAAGAGCCCGAGCCAGGGCTTGAGGCCGCTGTCGTTGCATGCCCGCACCCATGCCAGCGGGTCTGGGGTGCCTGGCTTTGGCGAACCCCACACATCATCCACCCGCATCGTCACTATCGGCGGCATCCCGAGCATCACCACCGGCTTGCGTGCCGCCCACACCAGGCTCCGCCACAGAATGTCATCCATGCCGAACACCGGACCGCGCACCGCAGCACTCATCCACTGCATGTCGTTCCACACAACCACGTGGCCCGCACCCGCCCGTGCTGCCTGGACCAGCGGCTGACTGCCCGCGGCCAACAGCGTGGCCCCGTCGCGCAGCACACTGTGCGCAGCAGGCAGGATTGGCTTGCGCAGCAGCACTTCACCGGGCTCGTGCAGCGCGCTGACCCAGTGGCGCGCGTCGCTGACGGTGAAGACCTCGGTGGTTGCCGGTGCGCCTGCGCGCGAGACCAGCGACGGCAGCAGTTCTTCGACTCCGGGGTCGAAACTGACCACCCCTCCACCTTCGCGCAGGATACCAGCACACGCCTCTGCGACTCCAGCCTGTGCTGAGGGGGCGACGCAGCCCGGGTGTGCAAGCACCATCAGCGGGAACTGCGCGAGATCGGCAGGCAGGCTCGACGAGTCGACTTGCGTGAAGGGGAACCCGAAGTGCTCAAGGTACGGCTTCAGATGGCAGACGTAGTCGCGGTATGCTGCCGTTGTCGGGTTCGTCAGTACGATGACATCCAGGGTTTGCGAAGGCATACTGCCTGCTTTTCTCGTGCGCGTAACCTCACCCCGACGGCCGTACGGCCGCCACCCCTCTCCCTCCGCAGCGTCGGGAGAGGGGATGCTCCTAGCCTTCCACGACCTCCACCCCGGTGAAGTGGCAGAAGTCCTTCACATCCTGCAGGTAGTCACCGTACACGATATTCACGTGCTGCGCGGGGACCAGGTCCACGTAACGCTGCACGCCAATCGAAGGCTTGATGAGCAGGCTCGGGAACTTCGGCATCGGCTCGTTCCATCCAAGTTCGGCCCACTTGCCCGGGATCTCGGTTTCGGCCGAGAGCAGGAACACCTTCATCTTCCCGTCCTCGGTGTAGAGGCGCGCGATGGTGACGGGGCCCTTCTTCATTTCCGGCGTTTCGTACAGCCCGGTAAACCCGCCCCATCCGGCACACATGCAGGGCACTTTCTTGCCTTTTGTCATGTCGAACGGCACGAACCCGCACACGCCGACAAGGATCTTGTCCGGGTAGTACTCGTAGTGCTCCATGAATGTCGCCGACTGACCCGAGAGCGCTTTCAGCACTACGTTGGTCACGAGCCCGGCCGTGTCCGATTCGCATATGGAAGTCACTGACTTCGCGAGAAGCGCCTGCGTGAGACAGGGCGTGAACCCCATGTAGCGCGAGACACCGTACACGCATTTCATGGTGACGCCGAGATACTTGCGCTCCTTCACCTTCTTGCGCAGCGCGTATGTCAGGCGCGCTGTCTTCTCCAACTGCTCATCCGTGGGCCGCTCGGTGAACGAGAGGTCGGCACGCATCTCGGCGATGACCTTCGTCACTTCCCGGGCCGGCGCCTCTTCGGCCATCTTCGCGACTTCCTGGCTGAAGATGTCCTCGACATCCATGCCCAGCGTGCGTTTCAGCGCCACCCCGTCCATCATGAGTGCATACAGGCCCATGTCGCAGTAGCCCATCACTCCCACCTTGGAGCCGTTGATTGTCTTGAGCGCCTGCATCACTCCCTGGAACCGCAGCACTTCCGCGTACTTCGGTTCGCTGTCAGGGTGGTCGTACACGTAGCGGTATTTCATGCCGAACTGTCGCATCGACCAGAGCAGCGCCGATGTTCCCGCAGGGCTTGCCGGCGAGATCAGCGTGCCCTTCACCGTCTTGCCCCCCGGTCCCCACACGAGCATCGGAAGGTGTTTGAACTCGCGCAGCACGCGGATTACGACAGGTGTCATGGTCCAGGTGGTGACATGGACCACAAGGTAGTCATAGACCTTCCCGGCTTTGCCGATCTCGGCGAGCACCCGCTCTGCGTCGTCGTACTCGCGCACCGGCCCGTAGTAGTCGGCTTTCAGTCCACGCTTCTTCGCCTAGGCGAATATCTTCCTCGATACACTCTTCGTGTAGTCCTCGGGGTATGCGAAGAACCCGAAGCTTATGAATGCTGCTCGTG
>CAZJJT010000288.1:0-6294 GCA_964546395.1 uncultured Fibrobacterota bacterium | reverse complement strand
CCGCGGTCCATCCTGAGCCACCACAGTAAGATTGTCCGTCCGGCCAATCTCAGCAGCGCTTCTGTGCTGTTTGTGCACCGGGGTCGTTTAGAAAATGCAAAACAATGAGCACTGTGTCCATTGCGCCCCCGTGCGCAACCTGGTACATTGGACACGTTTGGGGAGAGGCCGACCAGCACTGCGGGAGGAGCCATGTCCGGACCAGTTTCTCAGCTTTCGCGTTTCCGCTCCTCTCGCGCCCGTCGTGTCGCCTCGTGGGACCGGTCCGGCGGCAACCACGACTTCTACGAGATCGAAAACGGCGAAACCCACGTGCTCGCCGATATCAAGGGCCCGGGCCGTATCACGCACATCTGGATGACGCAGCAGGCGTTCTACCGCGAGACCCTGCTGCGGATCACCTGGGACAATGCAGACAAGCCGAGCGTGCTGTGCCCCCTCGGCGATTTCTTCGGTCTTGGACACAACATCATCAACAGCTACGAGTGCCTGCTGTTTGCCGTATCGGTCGAGAACAACAACCAGATGACCGACCCGTCCAAGGCATTCACGTTCGGCCATGGTGCGGCGCTCAACTGCTACATCCCCATGCCGTTTCGCGAGCGCGCGCTCATCGAGGTGGTCAACGAAGGGACTGTGAAGGGGCCGGGGCGCTATGTCTACGTCGACTACGAAGAGCTTGACAGTGCGCCCGAAGATGAGGGGTACTTCCATGCCGAGTGGCGGCGGACCAATCCGTTTCCCGGCTGGTACCACAACCCCAGGGGCGGTCACGGTGTCATCGATCTGCCCAACCTCGAGCGCACCGCGTGGAACAACAACTACGTGATCCTCGACACGAAGGGACGCGGGCACTACATCGGCTGCAATCTCAGTGTCGCGAATTTCTTTGGCGGATGGTGGGGCGAAGGCGACGATATGATCTGGGTGGACGGGTACCATTGGCCGCCCGATCTGCACGGTACGGGCAGCGAAGACTACTTCTGCCATGCATGGGGTATGCAGCGCAACGCGTTTCTGCGCTGCGGCACGTCCATACACGAAAACGACACCAATGGCTACCAGACCAGCTACGTGCACCATGTCGAGAACCCGGTTCCGTTTACAAAGGAGATCAAGGTCACTATCGAGTCCGGCCACGGCAACCACATGTGCAACGATATCAGCAGTACGGCCTACTGGTATGCCGACAGGCCGTATGCGGCCTGTGATGTACCGCCGGTGGAGCAGCGCCTGCCGGTACTGCGCAACAACATGGGCGCGTGGGTTGATGACCCTGCGCGGCGCACGGGCAACCACACGCTGCAGCTCACCGAAGAGATGAAACAGGCGAAAGCGACCGCGGAGAAAAACTCGTGAGCGACCCGACCCGCTGCGCCTATGCCCCGCCGGGCGAATACATGAAAGACCACTCGTTTGTGTTCCACGACGGGTGGTGGCACCTGTTCAACATCTCCGGCACGGCCGGCTACTACCACGGGTACAACGGCAACGAAGAGACCGTGGCGTGGAGTGTATCCAAAGACCTGGTGGAGTGGGAGTTTCGCGGTCACGTCCTGCACGCTTCACAGCGCGAGGGGTTCTTCGACCGGCACGAAGTCTGGGCGCCGTTCTGCCTCAAGTCCGACCGCGGCTTCTTCATGTACTACACGGGTATCGTACACCCGAGCCGCCCGATGGAGTACCGCAAGCTCGGCCACAAGCACCCGTGGGTCTGGCAGGGACATGTCGAAACGCAGGGCATCGCCCGTTCGGATGACATGACCGACTGGCTCAAGATATCCGATCCGTACAAGGGCTCAGGGGTGCCGGGCCGCGACTCGCACGTGGTGCGCGACGAGCAGAACGGCCGCTGGCTGCTGTACAGTACTGTCGGGACCCGCGATATGAACGTGTCGGAGTCCACCGACCTGGTTGCGTGGCGCTCGCTTGGTGTGTGCTGTACGTTGCCCAGGCTGATGGCTGACGATCCGCGGCTCGGCGGCACGGCCAACGACCTTTCCACGCACGAACTGCACGTGTCGGAGAGCACGACGGTGATGCGTCATCCGCTGAACCGCAAGTGGATCCTGATGGCGAACTGGCAGTGGGTGTGCTCGGACAATCCGACGGCGTTTCCCGGCAGCGAAGCACAGGTCTACGACTGTTCGTACCAGGGGCGGGCGGTCGATATGGGGTTTGCCTGCGAGACGGTCGAGCACGACGGCCGCTGGTACCGCTCGGGCACACTCGGTCCGGGCGATCACTGGAAACTGGGTTTCACCGAAATAGCATGGGTCGACGACGGCGCGTTCCGCGTGATCAAGCCGAGCGTACTGACAGAATAGACGTCCCTTACCCTCCTACCATACCGAGGTCCTCATGTCACCTCTCCTTCCCTCGCTTGCCCGCATCAACCGCGCCGCGCACACGAAACGGTTCTCCTCGTGGGACACCACCGGCCGCAACGCTGACAGTTGGCGCATTCCTGCCGGCGAGACTCGCGTGCTTGCCGATATCAAGGGCCCGGGCTGTATCACGCATATCTGGATGACCCAGGGGCGCGACTACCGCGAGTGCCTGCTGCGGTTCACCTGGGACAACGCAACGCACGCCAGCGTGCTGGTGCCGCTGGGCGATTTCTTCGGCCTGGGTCACGGCATTGTCAACTCGTACCAGTCGTTGCTGTTCAGCGCTTCGACGCACGGCAACAACCAGTTCAACAAGGGGTGCGCGCTCAACTGCTATGCCCCGATGCCGTTCAAGGAGCGGGCCCTCGTCGAACTCATCAACGAGTCCGATACCGTGCACAACCAGTACTTCTACGTTGACTACGAAGAGTGGAACGCGGTGAACAACGACATGGGCTATTTCCATGCCGAGTTTCGTCGTGAGAACCCGTTCGGCGGCTGGGCCCCCGATATCCGCGTGAACACTCACCATGCCAATATCGTGAACACCGAGAAGACCGCGTGGAACAACAACTACGTCATTCTCGACACCAAGGGCTGCGGCCACTACCTCGGCTGCAATATCAGTGTCACCAATTTCCAGGGCACCTGGTGGGGCGAGGGTGACGACATGATCTGGGTGGATGGGTACAAGTGGCCGCCCGAGCTGCACGGCACGGGCAGCGAGGATTACCTGAACCAGGCGTGGGGCATGCAGCCCAACGCGTTCATGCGCAACGGTTCGTCAATCCACGAGGGCAACACCAACGGCTACCAGACCAGCTACGTGCACCACCTGGAGAACCCGGTGCGGTTCACCAGCGAGATCAAGGCGACAATCGAGCACGGCCACGGCAACCACCTGTGCAACGAGATGTCGAGTGTGGCCTACTGGTACGCGACTGAGCCAGCCAAGGCAATCGATGTGCCCTCTGTCAGGCAGCGCTTTCCTGTCGCGCGCAACAATCTCGGCCGCTGGGAGTACGAGGACTCCACGCGTGTCACCTCGCGCATCATCAAGCCCAATGACGAGATGAAGCAGATGCGCAAGCTGGCCGAAGAGGAAGGCAAGCTGCTGACGGTCGATGACGGCAATCGGCCAAAGGTCACGAAGTAGCAGCAGGCGCGACAACAGAAGCTGTTGGACGGTTGCCCGAGCGGGCCCGACTAACCGTCGGGCCCCGGGCACCGGGCTCTTCACTGCAATCCCGACGCGACCGTCGGGATTTTTGTTAGGAGCCGAGACCTGTCGAGCCCCTGGTCACCAGTTGCCCAGGTGTATGGACAATGCTCCGCCCCTTGCGTACCACCTGGTCGGGCATTGCGATACAGCAGAATGCCAACCGGCCCATGCGGTCGAACCCGAGATCGTAGGATGTGATATCGAGACTCTGGGTGACCCACGTGTTTCCGAAGCACGCAAGCGCGATATCGCGGCCGATGCTGACATGGTTCTCACGGAGAAACGCGTGGGCCATCATGGCCATGCCGTCGGTTGCGCACACCCACGCAGTGGTCGAACGATCCTGGAGCGCATCCTGAAGCAGGGGGCGCATCGCATCGTAGCAGCGCCACCATGCCAGGCACCCGAATGTCCTGCTGAACGATTCCCGCACGTACAGAGCCTCAAGTCCGCTCCCCGCGATCACATCTTCGCGCAGGCCGGCAAGGGCGGCATTGATCCGCTCCATCCGCGGTGTGGTCACGAACTCCAGCGTGCTGCCATCACAAGGCCTGCACGAACGTCCCGACACACCGGAGTCCTCACGGGGAAACACCATTTCCATACCCCGCAGCCTCAGGCTGCAGCACCCTTCGGTAAGGTCCAGGTCCGAGAGGAAGACGCACTTCGTGTGCCCGAGCCTCGCCAGAAGGTGTCCTATCTCCCGGCCCGCACGGACATTGTCGGGGAATACGCGGTAGTGGTTGGGCCGGCCCTCATCAGCGGTGGGCCCGGCCTCATGCAAGTCGACGACCACGGTGGGCACGGGCGTTGGGTCGGGAAGGCGCTCGAGCCACGAGTCTCTGCCGCCAGGATGGAAGCGTATGAAACCCGAAACCTGGCTGGACGGAGGGACCGCCGCGTCGGCACCAACCACGTACCGCAGTCGTGGCCAGCGATGTGCTTCGAGCTCGCGCTCGACACCGGTAACTACCGAGAGTCCATTGACATTCACCGGCCAGCGGTCGGTGAGGAAATGGATGTGAGATGTGCTCTCCGATGGGAGACCTGGCTGCGCCTGCCGATACAACCGGCCGTGGCGTTCCAGCAAACCTTCCTTGGAGAGCCGCGACAGCGCGACCCCCGCGGTTGTCCGCGAGCATCCGTGGCGAAGCCTGAGTTCCTTGACAGACGGCAACTCTCTGCCGAAGCTTCCCGACAGGACACCATCGCGGATCGCTTCCGTAATCTCGTCAACACGGGTGAGCTTCTCAGGTGGCGCGCCAGCCCACTCAAGCGAAGATTGCCTGCGTCCTGCAAGCCAGAACTCGCTCCCCGCCTGTTCGACCATGCCTTGGGCGGCAAGGAGGTCCAGTGCCCGCCGTATAGTCACCCTTGAGGCCTTCACCCGCCGGGCCAATGCTGCCACCGGCGGCAGCCTGCCGGTGTCGGCAAAGCCGCCGCGCTGGATGAGGCGTGTGAGTTGATGGGCGATGTACTCTTTCTTCGGCATGGTGGATCCATAGTTGGCAATTGACGGTTTTGCAACTAGTTAAAGCTACCTTATTGACACAATATGCGCAATACCTGTCATTTGGAGGCATTCACTACAAGCCACGTGCTCCATCGCTCGGTACTATGGTGAATGGTCAGCCGCACTGAACTGACGGGAGCATGCCGATGCGAACACACAACTGTCGTCCGGTGACACTACTGGTGATCCTCCTGGCAGGGGCTTCATCTGCCCTGCGCGTCGAGACCATCGGCCACAGTGCCACGGACGGGGTCAACTGGGCCGGTGAGGTGGCGCTTGCCGAGTCACGCGGGCACGAGCACATCTGGAACCGTAACATGATACCCGGTGCGCCTCCGCGCGTCATCTACGAGAACGCGTTCAGTGCGATGTGTGTCGACGCCAACGGGGGGCCCATCCTGTTTGCGCTTCCCGACTACCCCTGGGACGTCATTACACTCGCTCCGTCGAACCGCATGGGTGATGACACGCTGTACCTGAACCGCATCCTCGACATGGCCAGGTATGAGAGTCCGTTTGCCCAGGTCTACATGTTCGCCTTCCATCCGCTCCCCAATCTCATCCCCGACGGGTTCACCGCGGATGCGGACGGGTTCGACACGGTGGTCAACTGCCGGACCACCAGCGAGTTGAGGTTGAGCAACTCCAAGCAGTTTTTCGAGGGCGTTACCGCTGAGATGCGCACGTTTCAGACGCGACTCAAGCCCGTGCTCATGGTGCCGGTGGTCCACGCCATGCAGGAGTTCAATCATCGTGCCGCCCAGGGCCTGGTACCAGGCTTTGCCAGTGCGTGGGACCTGCTCAACGAGACCAACCACTGCAACAACGCCGGCCAGTACCTGTATGGCTGCGCCTACTATGCCACTATTTACAAGGAAGACCCGACCGGATTGCCGGTGCCCGCGCAGTACGGGGCCATTGACGCCGTCGTGGCAGCACAGATCCAGGAGTCGGTCCGGCTGGCGGTCTTTGGCC
This sequence comes from uncultured Fibrobacterota bacterium, assembly GCA_964546395.1. Taxonomy (GTDB): domain Bacteria; phylum Fibrobacterota; class Chitinivibrionia; order Chitinivibrionales; family CAZJJT01; genus CAZJJT01. The sequence goes on along the minus strand of CAZJJT010000288.1, from coordinate 194 downwards.
ACCCACTGACGGGTGTCAAGACAACCCTCGAGATCATCGCCTTTGATACGCTGCCGCCTGCCTACGACCATATCGCCTACGAGGTCGGGTTTGGTGCCACACGCCCCAACGTCACGTTCTTGCTTGCGTCTGGTTCGCTCCCCCCGGGGGTCACCCTCGATGGGGCCACGGGTATCCTGCAGGGCAAACCCACG
>CAZJJT010000287.1:0-6315 GCA_964546395.1 uncultured Fibrobacterota bacterium | reverse complement strand
AATTCAGGTTCCATGAAGTGAAGCTGGACGATATGGGGACGACTGGCCGTGCCGCCGAGCGGCACCGACACGGATGTCACACCGACCACCCCGGAAGCGGCCACCCAGGCATCCGGCCCGCCCACGGTCTGGGTGGCGCAGCGGAAATAGCGGACCGTCCCCGGGCTCACCGAAACCGAAACGTCGGGTTGCGTACCGTGGCCGCTGACGGCGGGGTGCTCGAGCCACAGCAACCCGTTGCTCTGGCGCCGGTCACCCGGAGCACCGAGGTTGATCCCCACCCGGTCAACCGGCTCGCTGCCACGGCTGTAGGTACAGTATGTCCACGCGTCAGCCTGCGGCACGTGCACCAGCCCCATGGACGAGCGCAACGGGTACCGGCATACGCAGGTCCGCGTGTAGTCAGGCATGCAAAGCACTCCGTCTGCGGCAATGATGTTTGAGGTGCACCCCGAACGCATACCGGCCAGCGTTCCGGTGCCGCTCTGCTGCGCAACATCGTAGAACGACGCCGAGCCTGCGCGAAATAGCAGCATATTGCGCGAGCCCACAGCAGTACCGCAGTTGGAGGTGAAGTTGAGATCGGTGCCCGACCAGCGCTGCTGAACACCGGTCAGCGGGTGAGTGAATGACAGATCCACTCCTGTCAGCAAGTCGACACCGGCCAGCGCGTGGTACCCGCCGGGCCCGTAGACGGTTCGGTCAATGATGATGCGCGGGCCGCTGTAGCCTGCGGCCCTGTCCCACAGCAACACCCCGTCTGCACCGCGATAGGCTGCCAGACGGTTGTTGCCCGGCTCTCCCGCCATCGCGTCACGCAGTTGGCTCCGTGTCGCCATCAGGAGCGCGTCGTGTTCCCCAGAGTAGCTGAGCCACGTGCCGAACACCGGTTCTCCCTCAACGTGCCACACGGTATCACCGTGCAGGACACTCAGGGCCAGCAAGTGGTCACCGGCAGCGGCAGTCTTGTAGAGACCGGTCGAAGGGCGGATTTCCTGACGGTCTATGCAGAACACCGCGCCGCCCCCGACGGCGATAGCATTGTGGCGGAACCCGTTCACTGCAGTCTTCCGCCACCGCACAGCGCCGGTGTAGCGGTTCATGACTACAAGCTCCCTGCTGGACACCGCATTCAGTGAGTTGATGGTGGCCAGCGGTTCAGTATCGTACTGCAGCGGCCCGGCCCCAACGACGAGCAGCGAGTCGTACACGGCGATGTGCCCCCACTTGGGCGGACTGCCCGCATCCCCGGCCGGAATGCTCAACAGAGCGAGTTCTTCGCCCGTGGCGGGGTCAAGACGCACGCAACTGGTGCCCTGGAACAGGTACACCCCGTCGCCAACCGTCACGTAGTTGCTGCCAATGCCGTCGGCGCCCGGCTGGTGCGCAGTGTTGTCGTAGGCAACCCCGATGTCGGGGAATGACTTCTGCCAAACCAACGCGCCGGTGTACACGTCGATGGCGCGAATCATGTTGCGCCCCTGGATGTAGAGCCGCCCGCCGACTACCTGGGGTGAGGGACCATGACCGTGACGGGGAAGCACATCTGTGTTGGACGGACCGCCGAACCAAAGCAGGCCCAGGGGCCTCTTCACCAGTTCGTCGCTCGAGGCGACCGTGTTGGCAGCGTCTGCGTAGTGATGCGTCCAAGTACCTGCACCGGGGAGCGCACCGGGCCTGCGAAGCACTGCCAGTGCGCCCGACTGTGACAGGGCCGCGCCGCACAGCCCTGCTTCTGCGGCCGACACCTCGAATGACGCGTAGTCCGGCACCGCAAGACAGGCGACACCACCGTACGGACGGATCACACGGAAGACATTGCGGACGAATTCTGCGCCCTGCTCGAGGCCCGCCGACTCGAGGTCCTCCGACACCACCAGCTTCGCCAGGTATGGCGGGAACTGTGTCGCAAGCGCGTCTCCAACCCGTATGTTCACTCGGTGCCCGTACAGCCCCATGTCGTCGAGCCGACGACGAACTGTCTCCACCTTCTCGGAGTCGGGGTCAACCGCCACAACGTGCATCGCTGACTGCCTCGCAATCTCTTCGATGAGCCGGCCCGTACCGATGCCCAGCGCAACGCAGTACCCGTCCGACACGCCGGCAACAGCCAGTGCCTGCGTCGCCTGTGCGGTATACGCGTCTGCGGGTGACGCGGGTGTGTACGAGAGGGGATGGCTGACGGGCGTTGCCGACTCGGGCCCGAAGCAGTGGATGTAGGCGCTGTCGGTAACCACGAAGAGTCGACCCGATGCGGCCAGGAGAACCTTCGCACGCCCCCTCACCGGCCCAGTCCACCCGTCACTCTCGCGTGTTACCGCGTCCGACGTGGTCCTGCCGCGGTAAACCTCGCCTCCCGCCTGAATGACCACTTCTGTACCCGCGTAAAGCCTGGGCACCGACTCTGCCAGCTTGTCACCGGTCGGAAGGTCAAAGACATCACCGTCGTTGTAGAACCTGCCGTCGCCGGCAGTCACGAAGCAGCCGCCGTTTTTCGAGTTGTCCGGTCCACCTGTGCGCCAGTACTGGAGTTCGCCGGTTGCACTGCTCAGGACCGCAGGTACCGTGTTCCCGGTGGGTACGATGAGCCTCCCGTCGAGTACGGCAAGGTAGCCCTGTGGTGTGGGTCCCACAAAACTCCTCTGACTGGTGCCATATGCATCCACTGACCATAGCGCCCCAAGACCGTCGTTTGCCCACAGTGCCGCGCCGGTCGAGGCATCCAGCGCCCGGATCAGGATGCCCTCGGACGGGAGAAACCCTGCGCCGAAGTAGACTGCGTCTGCGTGCACGCCCGGGGTCCTTTCGTACGAAGCCACAACAGGCCCACCTCGTACCGGCCACACAGACACCACTCGTTCGTTGCCCACAACCATTCGTCCATTGGGCGCCGCGGCGTGACGCCACAGGACCGTGCCGCTGGCAGGACTGAGGCCGTAGACAAACCCGTCGTCCGACGCGACACAGACGACACCGCCGCCCACTGCGGGAGCGAAGCGGATCGGTCCGCCCGCGTAGAACCGCCACTGCTCTGCGCCAGTCCTGATGTCAATCGCGGTGAGGCGGTCATTGCGCGAAGAGCAGACATAGAGAGTGCTGTCGACAACAACCGGTTGGTAAAGGCCGTCAAACTGCAGTAGCGGTTGGTCCGGCCACGCGGGCAGGAGCGGTTCGTACTGCCGACTCCACTGCGGGTGGAGCGCTGTGGCCAGCACTTCAGTCGAAACTGTGCTGCGACCCGGTGTTGCCCGGTACATCGGCCAGTCCGCCGCCCACGCGACCGTGGCCAGAACACACACGACCCCTGCTGCTCCTGCTCGCATGCTCGCCCCCCAGTTGGCGGTATCCCCGGTTCCTAGACAGTACTATATGGACTCCGGACAGCTCCCAATGCTTTTTTTGTCGCATTCACTGCTTTATTTGTATATTATCTATACGGAGATAGGCTCGGAGATGCCGGACGGACACACCGCACTCGTCAGCGCTGTTACCTTCCTCGAACAAGTCGTCGAGCGACACATCTCAGAGAATCAGGCAACGCTGCCGACGGTCAGGGCACTCGCTGGCGCCATGGATCTGTCGTGCTCGACGGTGTCGCTGGCCGTGCAGGAGCTGAAGAAGCGTGGCGTGCTGACTGCACGTCGGGGCAGTCGTATCTGCGTCAGTTCCATCGCGCGCAGGACGGAGCGATCTGCAGCTGCTGGTGGTGCTGTGTACCAACGGCTCGCCTCGCGCATCGGCCACGACATTGTCAACGGCCTCTACGGGGCCGACGAACTCCTGCCGCCAGGGAAGGTGCTGAGCGCTCGCTACGCAGTGAACGAGCGTACTCTCGCCAAGGCGCTCCGGGAACTGGCACAGGTCGGCGTGGTGTCAGTGGTGGGCAAGCGACAGCGAGTGGCTGGTGTTCGGCCCCCCCGGGGCCGGGACGTCGTCGGCCTGGTGGCCGCGACCAACGCCGACGGAGCGGTGGCTTCTGTAGGGCCACGGACGCAACCGTTGGTGAGCGCCCTCGAGAACCACTGCGGGCAGGCTTCCTGCAGGCTCGAGGTCCTGCCGTACGACCGCAACCTGGCGGTCTTCCGACACACGACTGCGGCAACGGCTATCATCGACGGCGATCCTCTCGGACCGCCAATACTCGGCTTCATCGCACTGAACAACATGGAATGGCGCAGGGCGGACGGCAGAGTGACGGGTGTGTTCGAGGCTCTTGGGCAGCTGAAACCCCCTCGCCGACCAACAGCACTCATCGATGATACCGGCAGACCGGAACTGGACAGAGGGCAGCGCGGCCACCGGGCTGTCCGGCGCATCTACACGAGCAGTCGCTCAGCCGGCGAAGCAGCGGCGAGGTTCCTCATCGAGCGTGGCCACCGTCACGTGGCCTACATCGCACCTGTGCACGGGGCGTTGTGGTCACAGCAGCGGTTGGAGGGTCTCGTCCATGTGTTCGCCATGGCAGCACCCGAGGGCAGTGTCAGTGCGTTCGTGCTCGAGCATGCTGCGCAGCCCAGGGACTACCAGACCACCGAGTTCGACTTCATCACCCGGTTTCGGCACCTGGTGACCCCCTTGGTACGCGACGAACCCGACCACCCGGACACGGTTGTCACGCGTGCACTCCTCGCGTTGCCGTCCGATGCACTCGCACGCCCCCGCGAGCATGCGATCCTGCGCGCGCCGGTGCACCAACTCGGAATGCAGGCGTTGGCCTGCAGCGACGTCACCGCCTGGGTAGCGTGCGGTGACACCGTGGCGTTCGTGTGCCGGGAGTTCCTTCGCGAGTGCGGACTGCGGATACCCGAAGACATATCGCTCATCAGCTTCGACAACAGCCCCGAGGCATTCACCAGGAACACTACCAGCTACGATTTCAACGTTGACGCAGTTGCCCGGGCTGCCGTATATCATGTGCTGGGGTTGCCTGTCATACGGTGCCGGCCGCCGACGGAACCTGTCGAGATCAAGGGGTGGTTCGTGGAGCGTGGCTCCTCGCGGGCACTGCCGCGACCTGTCACGCTCTCACGGTAGTGTGGTGGGAAGCCGACACGCATTCCCTGGCGCATGGACAGCCCACGCCATCGCATATATTGACTGCTCAATCGGTCCAGGAGAGCACGATGGAACGACACTCACGGTGGCTGCGCCTGGCCTTTCCACTGTTCGGCCTTGGTTCGCTCTTGTGGTTCCTCGCTCGCGTAGTCGCCAAGCCCAGCCGCGCAACTTATCCGTGCATGCGTGTGGCATTCCCTGTTGCCAGCTCATTCGTCTGCTGGCTCCTTGCCATGGCCGCGTCCGTGTTCGCCTTCCGCAATGCGCGCGACCTGCTTCGCCGGTCACGCTACACCATGGCCTGTGCCTGCATCGCTGGTGGCGCCATTGCAGGCGCCGTGCTCATCACTACGCCGCACTCGAGGGCCTTTGCGGTGCCCGCGGCGCCGCTGGCGCCCAACGCGCCGCTGGGTGAAGCCAGAGGCGCGCAGCCCGGCCGTGTGGTCTGGGTCCACGACAGTGCGGCCACTGACTGGGAAGGTGCCGGCAGCGGTCATTGGTGGGAAAGCTCGCACACCAACCAGACCGTGGTCGACTCGATGCTTTCCAGGGCATTGAGAGAGTTGAGCGGACAGGCAAGTGATGCAGCCGCCTGGAGCACACTTATCAGCCACCACAACGAGACCACCGGCCGCGGCTCTGCCGGCTATACCCTGGGCGAGCGGGTCATGATCAAGACCAACTTCGTGGGGTTCCTCGACGCTTCCTGGGGGGGAGTCAACGCTGCGACACTGGAGCTTGAGAGCCGCGCCGACTACATGAACACCACTCCGCAGCTCATCCACGCGCTGCTCGGACAGCTGGTACACGTGGTTGGCGTCAGCCAGCAGGACATCTCGGTCGGCGACCCGCTGACTCGGTTCGCCAACCAGTTCTACGACTACCTGCATGCCGATTTCTCTGATGTCAACTACGTGGACCGACTCGGGATACTGGGTCGAACGCAGGCTCAGCTCTCATCCGTGCCCGTGTACTGGAGCAGCAAGCCAACCGGTGTAGCCCAGGACTACGTACCAACGTGCTACGCCGACGCCGACTACCTTGTCAACCTGGCCAACCTCAAGAGCCACTCCTCGGCGGGGATCACGGCCAACGCGAAGAACCACTTCGGCTCACTTGTGCGCTTCCCGAACCAGGCAGGCTGCTTCGACCTGCACGCAAGCCTGCCGACACTGCATCCACAGACGGGCAGCTACCGGTGTCTGGTTGACCTCATGGGGCATGCTCACCTTGGCGGCAAGACGCTGCTGTACCTCATTG
>CAZJJT010000286.1:0-6364 GCA_964546395.1 uncultured Fibrobacterota bacterium | reverse complement strand
GCCAGACCGTCGCACAGGAGATGGATCTGCGCCGCAAGGACGGCCTCGCGGTTCCGGTCATCGTGAACTGCAGTTTTGCCACTGCCCTCGCCGGGGAGGGACCGTATTTCATCGAGGCCTACATCGACCAGACTGACCGCAAGCGTCTCGACCACCTCAAGAACGAGTTCGTCTTCATCGCCGCCCATGAGCTGCGCAGTCCGGTCTCGGCAATCAACGTCCTGCCCGTGGTGCCAATCGTGTCGAGTGCTCCCTGCCAGGTAATCGTTCCACGGTAGCGGATCGACTCGGCGGTCACCACGAGGAAGTTCGACTCACGCAGTACCGAACCCGTGGAATCATACTCGTCCCAGGTACCAACAAGACTGTCGGTAATAATGTTGAGATCGACGATGGTGTCGATACCGCGACGCAGGATGTACACGCCCGGAGTGGCGCCCGTGGGTTCAGTCGCCTCGGGGGTCGATTCCGGCAGCAGGTACAGGGTGCCGCTGATGAGCGTGTAGTCGTAGAAGTACTGGTCGGGAAGCGCGTCGCTGAGCGGGTGGACATAGATCTGACCGCTGCCGGCAATCAGTGCGCGTCCAACCGTCGGGTCGTCATCGACGACCCCTGTCAGCGTCGGCTGGCCGTTTACCGCGATTGAGTCGGCCGTGATCCACGCGCAGTTCTGCTGCAGCAGTGCCCCCCCGCCGTCGTAGCGGTGCCACACCCCGAACAGCGTGCTGTCGATGGCTGTGTTGGTCGTGTCGATGGGGATCAGCGGCGGGTCGGAATCTGTCGGCCCGGGCTCACTGCCACAGTCGCAGCGCGCAAGGGCGACGGCGACGACGCACGAAACAATCAGTAGTCGCAGCATAGTCTGTCCTCCATGTATCGCTCACTCACTGCTAATATACGCTGGGACGGCGCCAGTGCCGGCCCGCGCAGGGCTACGAGCGCAGCCGTCGCGTCTCGCGTGCCACGATGCGCCCGATCAGCCGTGCGGTGAGTTGCTCGACCGGCGCCCGGTCATCGGTCAGGATACGGGCCCCGGACGACACGTGGTGCGGCACGACGTGTGCAAGGACCGTGTCGGCCATCCGCGCCGCATCGGGATGGCAGGGGGCGGCACCGGCGGCCGAGAGCCGGCGCACGATATCGGCAGTGAGCGTGGGTGAACGGAATGCGAACACGACTGCGTTGTTGGGTATCGAAGGCGTCCGTACTTCGTGTACACTGGGAAACACGGACGCGATGGTGGCGGCGACCGACGCGTAGAGCCCGCTGCTGTCCGGCTCGACGTTGTCGCACAGCACATTCATCACCATCACCCCGCCGCTGTCGAGCATGCGGCACACGTCATCGAAGAATTCGCGGGTGGCGCAGTAGAACGGGATGTAGAGGCCGCCATGGTACAGGTCGACCTCGATCACGTCGTAGCGACCCGGCCGTCCGCTGCGCACGAACCGGCGCGCGTCCTCCACATGCACGCCGATACCAGGGTTGAGCGCGCGAATACCGAAGTACTTCTCTGCAATCGACACGACACCGGGGTCGATCTCGACCCCGTGCACGTCCGCCTCGTGCATCAGGTGCATCTGGTTGGCGCTCTCGCCACCGCCAAGACCGAGGATCAGCACACGGTTGCCTTCGGCCAGCATTGGTGCGACGCTCACGATGTCGGTGTAGGCGCCGGTGCAGAGCGTGGATGGGTTGGGGCCGGAGGGGTAGCGCGACTGCGTGTTGCGCGTGTCGTTGAGGCGCAGCTTGTACTGTCCGTCTTCGTGGAGCAGCTTGATCAGATTGTACGGCGACTCACGGACGAGCACCACGCCCGATTCGACGATGAGCGGCGGGCGGAGGAACAGCACCGCCGGGACCAGCGCGGCGAGCCACCAGAAGCGGCGGCTGCGCCAGGGGAGATAGAGCAGCGGCAGAACGACGGCGACAAGCGTGCACAGCACGAAGGTCATGCGCGAGCCGATTGCCGGCACGAACACGAACGTCGTCACCGCACTTCCCGCAATGCTCCCAACGGTGGACACGGCCGAAACCGACCCGGCGATCGACCCGACACGCGGTTCGCCGGCGTGCTGCGACAGCACCTTGATGAGGAACGGTGACACGGTTGACAGGAGCAGCATCGGGGGCCAGAAGATGACAACACCCGCCGCGATGGTCCCGCCGACGGCGGAACCGCGTGAGAGGACGAGCAGCAGCCGCTGGTGCAGCGCGGCCATCACCGCCAGGTAACACCCCGCCCCGAGGATCATCAGGAACATTACCGCGAGGTCAGGCCTGCGGTCCGCCACTCGTCCCCCAAGCCAGTAGCCCAACGACAGCGCCGCAAGCACGACGGTTACCAGTGTCCCGGACACGTAGACGGTGTAGCCGAAGAACGGGGCGAAGAGGCGGAAGCCGAGTATCTCGAGCGCGAGCACGACGAAGCCGCACACGAAGGCGGTTGTGTAGGCGAGCGTGGTCAGCAGTGGGGACGGAAGAGGGGCGCGGGAGGACATTGCCGGAAAATACGCACGGAGCAGCACTCGCCCCGGTGAACCTAGCCGGGATAGGTGACTCGACGGGCGATGGAGGCTTGAAGGTCAGGGTGCAGGTCGGTGAACCGCGCGCAGTAGCCGCCAACACGTACCAGCAGGTGGCGCCACTTGTCGGGCTCACGCATGGCCGCCTCGAGGTCCTGGGGGCTGGCGACGGTCACCTGCACGTACTGCCCGCCCATGGCGAAGTACGAGCGTATCAGGTCGATCATTTTCTCCCGGGTACCGTGGCTGCTCAGGCATGTGGGAGTCAGCTTCAGGTTCAGCACCACGCCACCGGCCGCCAGGTGCTGAGCCACGCGCGACGCAGAACGCATCATGGCGGTTGGCCCGTTCGTGTCGCGACCCGGCCACGGACCCGCCGAGTCCTCCAGTACGTCTCCGTCCGCCCGCCCGTCCGGTGTGGCCCCAGTCGATCGCCCGAACGCCAGCTGACGGCTGAAATACACAAGGAGTCCGGTGAAATGTCCGCCGCGTCCCGTGGGATGACTCCCGAGGTATGACCAGGCATGTTCGCTCACCGCGCGCGCGATGTCGTCGGCGGCCGGCTCGCCGTTGCCGAATCGTGGTGCGCACCGGCGGACAATCGCGCGGAGGCGCTCGTAGCCGATCCAGTTGGCGCGGAGCGCGGCGAGAAACTCGGTAAGTGAGAACCGCTGCTTCTCGTATACGAGGGAGCGCACCGCCGCGAGCGAATCGGCTGCGACAATGGTCCCCATCGTGAGTATCTGTGCGTTGCCGTACCGGGCGCCTCCGGCGCTGCAGTCAACGCCGCGCGCGACGCAGTCGTCGGTCAGCAGGCTGCGGTGCAGTTTCACTCCCTGTTGGGCCTTGACCTCGTGGCCGATCCGGCACTGCTCCATGATCCAGTCGAGGGCGTGTTCCACCTGCGCGCAGTATGCACCGAACAACTGCTCGTACGTGGTGAACGTTTCGGGCTCGCCGGTCTGTGGCCCGAGCTGCTCGCCGGTCTGCTGGCACCTGCCATTGTTCAGCGCCAGCTCAAGACACTTGGCCAGGTTCACGTCGCCGTCCTCGCCGCCGAAGTTCGACTTGCCGCAGACCTGGTACTCGATACACCCCCCCATCCCGTAGTCGCGCGCATCCTCGAGTTTGACCCCGGCAGCAACCAGCGCAGGCACAATGGCGTCATCGTTGGCCAGCGAGGGCATGCCGCTACCCTCGGCCAGGCATGCCATTGCCGCCTGCCAGAGTTTGCGGGGCGAACCGGCATGGAAGCGGAGCGGGATGGCCGGGTTGGTGGGGAGACGAAGCGCGCGGGTCACCTCGAGACAAAGGTACGTCAGTTCGTTGGTCGCATCACTGCCGTCAGGGTGTTGGCCCCCCAGCACCAGTGACCAGGCACCGTGCTGGTGGAGTTTCAGCCAGAGTTCCTCCAGGAGTGAACGGACATGCCCGCGGCTGGTCCGACCCTCTGCGAGGTCACTGCGGTAGAAGCCAATCAGGTACTGGTCGGCGCGTCCCGGATCATCTACACCATCAAGGAGTATCGTGAACCAGTACAACTGCAGCGCTTCGTGGAATGTCTGTGGCGGATGTTCGACCAGAGTGTGGCACACGCGTGCCGTTTCGGTGAGTTCGGCCCGGCGTGCGGGCGAACGGCACGCCGTGGCCTGCGAAACCGCCTCGCGGGCATACAGCCGTGCCACTTCGGTATAGATGTCACACATGGTGCCGAGGGCCTGGTAGAACGGAAGTGCATCGGCGGAGGCCCTGGCGGCAGCGTCGAAGACTTCACTGCGCACGCCAGCGATGCCCAGGCGCAGCATCTTCGCGTAGTCCACCACCATGTGACCCTGGTACGAAGCACCCCACCCGAGTCTCGCGTCGCCGCTCACACCCCGCCGCGCGGCTTCGGCGCGGATGCGTCCGCCGGTGGCGTGGGTGGGGAAGTAGTCGAGCACTGCCTGCAGCTCCTCGCGCCGCTCAGGGTGTTGCTCCATCTCGCGGAGACACATCTCCCGGCGCAACTGGATTCCGGAAGCGAAGTGTGTGTCCACGATACGGGCGGGGCGGCCGACGCCGACGATCCGTTCGGTGGCGCCGATGGGCATGGGGGACTCGGTCCAGGATGCGGCGTGAGCGCGGGCGAAGCGTACGTACGGGTGCGACCGCTCCATTTCCATGAATACGCGGGCGAACGGTTCGCGGTGGTCGTAGGCGGGTTTGTCGGCAATCCGGTGCGCACGCGCAGACTGAGGGTGGTGTGCTGCCGCGCTGGGAGTATGCTGCTCAGGGGCTGTGGTCGAGGTCACCATATGTTCATCTCATCCTGGACAAGGCCTGTCCTGAATGTAGCCATCCCAGGGGTTTCATGCACTATCTCCGTGGTACAGAGTTGTGTTGATAGGTATATTATTGTTCATATGAATGCAGTTCGCGATACGGCATACTGGCCGGTTGAGCGGGCCCCCGCGGGTGCTTCGGTATGGGCGAGTATGAGCGGCACGTACGACTCGTTCCAGCCCGATCTCCATGGCCATTTCCCGGTGAGGGCGTACCACCCGCACCTGGTGGTGCGAGGCAGGGGATTTGTAGAGACGCCGTATGCACGGACCGAGGTGGGGCCGGGCGACATGTTCTGCCTCTGGGAAGGGGTTCGGTTCGAGTACGGATGTCTGCCGGACGCACCGTGGGGCATCCATTGGCTGCAGCTTGCCGGACCGGGCGCGGCGGCGTGGGTGCGCGCCTGTGGGTTCAGCAGGGAGCGGCCGTGGCTGCGTCCGGCGGACCCGGTTCGGGCGGGGTTCCTGTTGCGTGAAGTGCACGGCTTGATGAGACGGTGGGGCTGGGCGGGTGCGATGCGTACTGTGGCCTCGCTGTACGAGTTGGCTGTGGCTTGTGCCGCCGACCCACCGGCTCGGCCGGGAGTGCAGCTGGACCTGGTGCAGCGGGCAACAGAAGTACTCGCCGCTTCGCCGGGCACCAATGTGGCGCAGCTCGCCGACTCTCTCGGTGTATCGCGGACCACGCTGTTCCTTGCGTTCCGGCGGTCGCTGAAGACAACCCCGGTGGAGTTCATCACCAGCACGCGCCTGTCGAAAGCCCGGTCGCTGCTGAAGACCACGGGCCTGAAAGTGTCGGCGGTGGGGGCGGTGTGCGGGTTCGCCGGCCAGAAGTACTTCATGCGCCGGTTCAGAGAGGTGGTTGGCTGCACCCCCTCGCAGTACCGCTCGAAAACTGTTGCGTAACGCAAACGTTTGCGCTATATTGTGGTCCAGTGCAGCCGACAAGGCTGTCGCGAGATAGGCAAACGATTGCGTATGGCAGGATCACTGGAACAGATCGCACAACGGACGGAGGTAGCGCTCAGCACGGTTTCGCGTGCCTTGGCCGGCAAGCCCGGGGTCTCGGACCGCAAACGTGCCGAGATAGTGGCGCTGGCTGCCGAACTGGGGCTCATGCCAGACCCTGCCGCCAGCAGCCTCCGGACCGGCGAGCGCTCGGGACTCGTGGTGGTGACAGTTGCGCGGCCCACCCGCATTCTCTCTCTGCGCAACTACGCACTTTTCGCGCGCGGCCGCAAGGCGTTCGGAAATGTGCGCGTGCTGGTGGTGGGTGACGAGGTGAGTGTGGATGCTGCCGTGGGACAAGCCCTGTCGCTGAAGGCGGCGGCAGTCGTGCTCGCGGGCGCCGGCGGCACGCTTTCCGATACTACTTGCGAGCGCCTTCGCTCTTCGCGGGTGCCGCTTGTCTCGGTGGACTGTGAGTCGAACGCCGGAGACACGCTCGCGATCGACCGCGCTGCCGGCACCCGTCAGTGCGCCCGCCTGCTCCTGCTGAACGGCTGCGAGCGCGTGGTG
>CAZJJT010000285.1:0-6387 GCA_964546395.1 uncultured Fibrobacterota bacterium | reverse complement strand
GATCACATCCTGAAGCGCGTGGACGCGGTGTTGGATCTGGGGTGGCTGCGGGAGTGGCATGCGGGGCGTTCAAAACAGCTGTGCTCGCAGGGGTTTGTGCCGGTGAGTGTTGCAGCCTCCGCAACATACCATGCCACGGAGTTTGCCTCGCTGCCGCAGGGCGCCTGCGTGCTCGATAATGTCGCGTGGCAAATTGCGGTGCCACAGGCGCGTGAGCCGAAGCAGTTTGTCGCACTTCGCTCGCACAACCTCCCTGGACTTCCCGAACGGGTGACCGTCAGGGTCGGGAGTGTCGTGGCGGACCGCCTGCACGTGCTGCACGCGGTCCACGGCAAGGACACGGGAGGGTCCGCCGGGAAGTACCGCGTGGTGCACGCGGACGGCGCGGTGCAGGAGGTGGCCCTTCGCTCGGGGGTGGAAGTCGGCGACTGGTGGATGCCGTACGGGCATCCGTTCGGTGGCGGAAGTGCGCAGCGTATCGACACGTCGTGTTGCCGCATCGCGTTTCTGAGCGGTCCCGAGGCGTTTCAGGGGCACTGCCTGTACCATCTGTGGGTGGCGCTGGAGCACACCGTTTCCCCGGTGGTGGCGGTGGAGATAGTGGCGGGGGAGGAGTCCGGCTCACTGGTGGTGGCCGGTATCACACTGGAGCATTCGGCATGAGGATCGAGAGCGGTCTGTTTGACAACATGGTGCTGCAGCGCGCCGCGAAGAACGTGTGCCACGCGAAGATCACGGGGCAGTGTGATACCCCGGGAGGTGTTGTTGCGGTTGTCAAGCGCGGCGGGCGCGTGGTGAAGGGTTTCTCGGGAGTAAAAATCGGCACTGCCGCGGGAGGCACGTTCCGCGGCACGCTGAAAGGACTTCGGTGCGGCGGGCCGTACACGGTGCAGGTGGGGATAGTCGACAGGCAGGGCATCCGGCGTGAGCGGCTGACCGTGCGCAACGTGCTGGTGGGTGACGTGTGGGTGCTGGCCGGCCAGTCGAACATGGAAGGAATCGGGTGGATCCGCCATGCGCTGAAACCGCACGGGATGACACGCGCGCTTTACATGGACGATCGCTGGGACGTGGCGAAGGACCCGCTGCACGAACTCGCAATCGCAGTGGATGAAGCGCATGCGATCATTGCCGGTGGACCTCCGGACCCACGCCTTGCACATGTCGGCGTGGGACCAGGGGTGGGGTTCCTGCAGGAGATGCACCGTCTGAGCGGAGTTCCGCAAGGCGCACTTGCGTGTGCCCACGGCGGTACCTCGATGGCCCAGTGGGATCCGGGGCGCAAGGGAGAGGGCAGCAGAAGCCTGTACGGTGCGACGCTTCGTCGGGTCGCGAAGAATGGCGGCCGGGTGGCAGGTGTGTTCTGGTACCAGGGGTGCTCGGATGCCGATGAGGCGAACGCTCCGCTCTACACACGGCGCATGGCGGAACTGGTGAACGCTTCCCGCGTGGACCTCGGTGCCCGCTCGCTGCCGTGGGTGGTGGTGCAGATAGCCGCGGTGTGCGGTGAGCCCAGCGGGTCAACTCACTGGGACTCGATCCAGGAGCAGCAGCGCCTGCTGCCGAAGCGTATCGGCAGACTGGTGGTGGTACCAGCGATAGATCTGGCGCTGGACGATGGGATTCACGTCGCGGGCGACGAGCAGAACCGACTGGGACGCAGGGCGGCCCGGGCGATGGCGTTGGTGAGCGGGAGGAGTACCACGGGCAAGCCGCCGATCGCGCTGCGCGGGGCGCGAGTCGTGAAGAACCGGTTCAGCGGCACCGCTGACGTGGTCGTGACATTCGACAATGTTGTGGGCCGCCTGGTGTCGCAGGGCCGCCCATGGGGGTTCTCACTGGCCGACCGGGTGAGCGAGTCGCGGGTGCCGATTGTGTTCCGGACCGATCTGGAAGAGAACCGGGTGATCCTGCGGACCGTCGCCGGGGTTCCCGAGGTGCAGAGCACGTTCGTGTACTACGGACTGGGACGGTTTCCGCACTGCACCATAGCCGACATGGCCGACCGCTCGCTGCCGGTGTTCGGTCCGCACTACCTCGGGGGGAACCGTGTGTACTCGCCGTTCGTCACCCGTCTGCAGGTAAGCCGGTTCATGCCCTCGGCCGGGCAGCTGCACGCCTTGGCGTATCCGGTCGACAAAGCGCCCCTTGGCCTTGCCGTGCGCCAGTTTGACACCACCTTCTGCAGCCTCCACCCCGAGATAGCGAGCGCAGCGGTCGACGACCTGCTCGTGTACTTCGCGGTGCCGGTGACGTGTGCCGAGGAGATGGACGTGGAGGTATGGCTCGGCTACGATGGCCCGGTGAAGATGTGGGTGGACGGGGAGCAGAGGCTATTCGATCCGGACGGGGTCAACCCTGCCCTGCCGGATGACTCGTGCACGAAGGTGCACTGGGCAGCCGGGCCGCACGAGATCCTCGTGGCGCTCGGGTCGAACCAGCTGAAGGCATGGGGTATCTTTCTGCGGCTGGTGCGTACGGGTGTGCCAGTCGAGCAGATAGTGAAGGGGCCCGAACACTACGCGGTGCCCGAACCAGCACTCTGAACCGAGGGAGCGGCATGGACCGGCTCGTGAGCAGAGCGGCAGCGACGGCAGCAGTGTGTGCGATGGTTGCCGGGGGCGAGATTGTGCCGCAATCGAGGCTGGCCGCGTGGCAACCGGGCATTCCGGGTGGTATCCCGACCCCTGCGGTCGCCCTGAGTGTGGCCTCGCACGGTGCCGTTGCCGACAGTGTCACCGATGACTTCGGCGCGTTCAGGTCGGCAATCGACGCACTCCCGGCACAGGGCGGGGTGGTGCTGGTTCCCGAGGGGACATATCGCATTGACAGTTCACTCGTGCTCGGCTCAGGCGTGGTGCTCAGGGGCGAAGGTGCCGGACGCACCCGGCTGTTGTTCGCGATAGCCGACGCGGCGCCCTGCGTCGACATGATCACATACGGACGGGGGCAGTGGACACCGGTGGTGTCCGGGGCCACGCATGGTTCGGTACGCGTGAAGGTCGGCGATGCGTCTTCGTTTGCCGCCGGGGGGTTTGCCGAGATACAGCAGGAGAACGACTCGGCGCTGATGTACACCGACCCGGAGTGGATCCAGAGCTGGGGTGACAACTCGGTTGGCCAGGTGGTGGTAGTCGAGCGGGTTGCGGGCGACACACTCGTGCTGCGCACGCCGCTGTACATGAACTACAACCCGGCGCTCAATCCGCAGGTACGCTCGCAGCGGTTCGTCGAACGCGCCGGGGTGGAGCGGTTGTTCCTCACGAGGACCGTTGCGGCGGCGGACGGTCCCACGATATCGCTGAAAAATGTGGCGTACTGCTGGGTGCGGGAAGTGGAGAGTGACCACACGCGCAAGGCCCATGTCACGACGAACACCGCGTTTGCATGCGAGTTCCGTGACTCCTACTTCCACCACGCCTTTGACTACGGGGGCAGCGGGCACGGCTACGGGGTCACGCTTGGTTTCCACACCACCGACTGCCTCACCGAGAACAACATATTCAGGCACCTGCGGCATGCCATGATGGTGCAGGTGGGCGCCAGCGGCAACGTGTTTGGGTACAACTACTCGCTGGAGAACGTGCAGGGCGACGGCGAGACCAACCTGAACGATGGATGGACCCCCTGCGACATCTCACTGCACGGGCACTACCCGAACTACAATCTGTTCGAGGGCAATATCGTGCAGGAGATCGACATCGCCGACTACTGGGGGCCATGCGGGCCGGGTAACACGTTCCTGCGCAACCGTGTGGTGTCGGAGGGAATCGAGGTGTTCGACCAGTCGCACGTGCAGAATCTCGTGGGCAACGTGTCGGGGTCGGGCGGAAGCGGGATCACGGTCGAAGCCGGGGTTGAGTCGACGCTCGTGCACGGCAACACCGTGGACGGTACGGTGCAGTGGGACGCCGGCATCGTCGACCACGGTATCCCGGTGTCGTACTACCTTGATCAGGCGCCATCGTTCTGGACGACGCTTCCGTGGCCGCCTCTGGGTTCGGATGTCGGCGACACGGGCACGATCCCCGCGCAGGTGCGATTCGAGCAGGGCATGTACGTGGCGCCGGTGGTGCGTGCGCCTCGTTCCTCGGGGCAGCGGGGTGGGGCGGCCGCGGTACCGGTTCAGCGAGTGTGGTTCACGTTGTCGGGACGGGCTGAGGGAAGGGCGGTGCGGGTGAGCAACGAGGGAGCCTCAGCGGGAGTACGCGTCACGGGGCAGGGCACACTCGTCAATGTCGTCAGACAACCAGGAGTGTCGAAATGAATGTGAGCGAAGCAGTCGGGAAGCGGTATGCATGTCGTTCGTACGAGGACAAGCCGGTAGGTGAAGAGCTTCTGCGCGAACTCGTCGGGCTTGCCCGCCTTGCACCTTCGGCCAGCAATCGGCAGGAGTGGCGCCTGGTTGCGGTCACCGACAGGGAGAAGATCGCGCAGATCAGCGACAGGGCGGGGTCACAGGGGTGGTGGAAGACGGCGCCGGTGCTGTTCGCCTGTTGTGCCGACACGAACTACCACGTCATGAGCTGCCGTCAGCACTGCTACCCGATTGACGTTGCAATACTCATGGACCACCTCACGCTCCTGGCAACTGAGCGGGGCCTCGCGACCTGCTGGCTGGGGGCGTTTGACGAGGATGTGGTGAAGGAGATCTGCTCCATCCCGCGCCATGTCCGTGTGGTGGAGCTGCTCGCGATGGGCTATCCGGCCGACACGGTGCGCGAGAAGAAGCGACTGGCGCTCGAGGACATCCTGTTCATGAACACGTGGCCGCACGGGGAATCGGCGTGAAGGTCATCGCGGTGATGAACTACAAGGGGGGCGTGGGCAAGACCACGTTCACGGGCTGTATCGCCCAGGCACTCGCGTTGACCGGGTTTCGGGTGCTGGCGGTCGACAATGATGGGCAGCACGACCTGAGCACGCTCCTGGGAGTCACACTCGAGAAACCCACGGTCCGCGATATCTACCACGCGGCAATCGGGCCGGCGGCACAGCGTCTGATGAAAGCGATTCGCGAGACCGACCTGCCCTACCTGCACGTGGTTGCCTCGGAGAACGACCTGTGCAACGCGGATGTGAGTGACCCCTACCTGCTGAAGAAGTGCTTCTCGTATGCGATGCTGCACCGGTTCTACGACTACGTGCTTATCGACAACGCACCGGGTATGGACGCGCTGCAGCTGGCCTCGATGCACGCGGCGGACGAGATATTCGTTCCCGCGGAGCTGAAGCAGTTCTCGATGAACGGGATCCGTGACATGGACACGGTTATACGCAGGCGGTACCCGGACGCGGCCGGTATCACCCGTATCATCCCGCTGTTCTACCGCGACACGAAGTCGCAGAATGCACACTGGGACAAGCTGAGGGAGGAGTTCCCGGGTCGGGTGGTCGAGACCCCGATACCGTATGACAACGTGTTCGACGAGTTGGTGAGTGAAGGGCGGAACCTCTACCTGCACCGTCTCTCGTCGCGCGGCGCGGCGTACTACCTCAAACTGATGCACGAGCTGTTCGGGCTGCAGGAAGAGAGTACGTGGCAGATGGTGATGGACAAGCGCAAGCGGCGGCGCAGTGATGAAGCCCGGCGACGGGTTCGCCGCCGGGCTGCCGCGGCGCGGCAGGAGCAGGAGCCGTCGACGCAGTCTGCACCGTCACCCGCCCCCGAGCAGGCAGGCGGCTCGTCGCAGGCCGATGAGCATGTCGCCGCCGAGACAGCGCGTTTGCCGGAGCACGACGCATGAGTGCCGCTCGGCTGGCGAGCGTGGCAGCGCTGTTGGCGCTCGTGGCCGGTGTGCGGGCGGCGGAGACGCCGCCGAGCGTGCTGGTACAGAAGTACTTCGACGCGCTCGAAAGCGCGTTTGAGCAGGTGGCGGCCGACCGCACCGTGGCCACCGTTGAGCTGTCTCCCACCACCCGGCTCTTCGCCAAGACTATCCGGGAGAATGAAGCCATGGTCTCGCTCATGCGGACCAACTCCAAGGGGACGCTGATCAACGAGTACGTGCGTGGCAAAGGGGCGGTGCGCGCGTATCGCTCGCTGGCCAAGCAGCGCTGGTACGCCGAGATGCGGCAGAGCATGAGTCCGCACCGGGGGGCCATCAGCGACCGGCACGGCAAGACATACCTGCTGTGGGCGCAGCCGATCGTCCTCGCCAGCACGGTGGGGGCGCGGCGTTTCAGCGGTGTGGTGGTGGCCAAGATAGACCTGCAGTTGTGCATGCAGAGCATCGCGCAAAGCAGCGAGTACCCGTTCCGCATCGCATCGATCAGCCGCTTCAAAACCGCTGGCGCGCAACGCAAGCTGCTGGAGGAGTTGGCCCAGGGCCAGATCGACATCATCATCGGCACGCACCGGCTGCTATCCAGCGACGTGACCTTTGC
>CAZJJT010000284.1:0-6390 GCA_964546395.1 uncultured Fibrobacterota bacterium | reverse complement strand
GCAGGGCCTTCTCGCGCACCGCCAGCTGCTTCTTCAGCAGCTGCATGTAGGTCTTGTTATACTGGATTTTGACTGGCATACCAGATTTCAGATTTCAGATTTCAGATTTCAGATTTGAGATTTCAGATTTGAGATTTCAGATTTGAGATTTCAGATTTCAGATTTGAGATTCCAGACTGGAGGGCACAGGGTCTCAATCTGCAATCTGCATTCTACAACCATCAATTCTTCCAGTACTTCTCCACCAAGTCCTTCTTCAGTACCACCTCATCCTTCGTGAAATAACGCGCAAGCAGGCGCCACCCGGTGTCGAGCATCTGGTCAACCTCGATGTTGACGTCAATGGCGAGCAGGTCGTGCGAGTACTCCTTGGCAAACTCCAGGCACCTGCGGTCATAGTCGGTCAGGTCGAACCCGTTCTCCATCTTGGTCTTCGCCCCTGCCGCATCCGCAAACTTCCGCACGCACTCGTTCATCACCTGCGGATGGTCCTCACGGGTCTTCTTGCCGATCACGAGTTGTTTGAGTCGCGACAAGCTGCGGAACGGGTCCACGATCACCTTGCCGATATCGGTGTCGCGACGCAGGAACAGCTGCCCCTCGGTGATATACCCCGTGTTGTCGGGAATCGAATGCGTGATATCACCACCCGACAGCGTGGTAACCGCGACGATCGTGATCGACCCGCCGTCGGGGAACTGCACCGCTTTCTCGTAGATACGCGCCAGATCGCTGTAGAGCGAACCGGGCATGCTGTCCTTGCTGGGAATCTGGTCCATGCGGTTGCTGACGATACTGAGCGCATCCGCATACAGCGTCATGTCGGTCAGCAGTGCCAGCACCTTCATGTGCTTCGTGGTCGCGAAATACTCGGCGGTCGTAAGTGTCATGTCCGGAACCAGGAGGCGCTCAACCGGCGGGTCCTGCGTCGTATTCATGAACACCACAAGCCGGTCCAGCGCACCGGCGTTCTCGAACACGTTGCGGTAGTACAGGTAGTCATCGTTGGACATGCCCATGCCGCCGAGCACGATGATGTCCGCCTGGGCCCGCAACGCCACCATCGCCATCACCTGGTTAAACGGCTGATCCGGATCGGCAAAGAAGGGGATCTTCTGCCCGGTCACCAGCGTGTTGTTCAGATCGATGCCGGCAATGCCCGTGGCGATGAGCTCGGAGGGCTGCTGGCGGCGGACCGGGTTCACCGATGGTCCACCGATCTCACGTTCTTCACCCTCCACCTCAGGCCCACCATCGATAGGCTGGCCGTAGGCGTTGAAGAAGCGCCCGCGAAGCTCGTCCCCCACTTTGAGTGTGGGTGGACGTCCTACGAACATGATCTCAGCGTTGTTGTAGATCCCCTGGGTGCCCGGGAACACCTGCAGCGTTACGCGGTCTCCCATGATCTTCACGACCTGGGCCGGGCGACTGTCAACGTAGGCCATCTCTTCGTTGCCGATACCCTCGGCCCGCACCGTGCACGTGGCCTTCGTGATATTCTCGATCTTCGTGTAGATCTTCTGAAACGCCTGTGTCTTCATGCAATCCTCTCCTCAACCCGCAGCGTCCGCCGTCACTTCGGCGTCCTCACTCACCCGCTTCCCGTCCAGCGTTTCCCTCAACTGCTGCTCGAGCTTCTTGAAGTGCTCACTTTCCCATTCCTGGTAGCCCATCTGCTTGAGCAGGTTGATCACACCCTTGAACCACGTGTTCACTTCCTCAAACCCGTCGAACGCAAACTCGCTGTTGGCGATGTCAAGCACCATATTCACCAGGTATTGCTGCCGTTTCAGGGGCGTGGACGCGTCCACCTTGTCAAATGCGTCCTGCTGCAGAATCACGAAATCGACCACCTCGGCCTTGTTGAAATCCACATGGTACGATATCGGCACCGAGTCGTCACCAAGGATACTGATCTGGTCGCTGGCCTCGCGCCCCCGAAGAAGGATGTCCTTCAGGCGCAGCACCTTGTCGACCCAGCCCTTCTCGACCACTTCGTCGAGGTTCGCAATCACTTCGTCGTACTCCAGGTACTTGGAGTAGCTGTCAATCGGGTCGATTGCGGGGTAGCGCTTGCTGTCCGCACGGCTCTGTGCCAGCGCGTAGAAGCAGCGTGCCGCTTTCTTTGTGGACTCGGTTACCGGTTCCTTGAGGTTCCCGCCCGCCGGGCTCACCGTGCCGATGAAGGTAATCGAGCCATTCTCGCCGTTGTTGAGGTTCACGTAACCGGCGCGTGCGTAGAAATTCGATACAATCGCGGTCAAGTCCATCGGGAACGCGTCCGGCCCCGGAAGCTCTTCCATGCGGTTGCTCATCTCGCGCAGCGCCTGTGCCCAGCGCGAGGTCGAGTCGGCCAGCAACAGCACCTTCAGACCCATCATGCGATAGTACTCGGCGATGGTCATGCCGGTGTAGACTGAGGCCTCGCGCGCCGCAACCGGCATGTTCGACGTGTTGCAGATGATAATCGTGCGCTCCATGAGTTTGCGGCCCGTGCGGGGGTCGTCAAGGTGCGGGAACTCGGTGAAAATCTCAACCACTTCGTTTGCACGCTCACCGCACGCCACCACGATAATCAGGTCGGCTTCCGCGTACTTGGAGATCTGGTGCTGGAGCACGGTCTTGCCGCAGCCGAACGGGCCCGGGTTGAGCGTGTCGATGGTGCGCTGGCCGGTTTCGAGGACCTTGAACGGACGCGGCTTCTCACGGTACCCCTTCACTTCCACTTTCACCGGCCACTTCATGGTCATGGTCAGCTTCTGTTCCGAACCGTCCGCGCACTTCACCGTGGCAACCGTGTCGCTCACCGTGTAGTCGCCCTCGGCGGCCACGCTCGAAAGCGTGCCCGTGCCCGTGAACGCGAAGGGAACCATGATCTTGTGGCCGATCCACCCCTCCATCACTTCCCCGAGCCAGTCTGCCGCCTGCACCGTGTCTCCCGCCTTGGCCAGCGGCTTGAAATGGAACGTCCGGTCCTCGTCCAGCGGTGACGTGTACTCGCCGCGCTTGAGGAACACGCCGGTCATCTTCTCCAGGTCGTTCTGGAGCCCGTCGTAGCGCTTGGAGAGCATCCCCGGCCCCAGCGTCACTTCGAGCATATGGCCCGCAAACTCGGCCGTGCTGCCAATGGTCAGACCGCGCGTGCTCTCGAATACCTGCACAAACGCGCGACTGCCCGAGATCTTGATCACCTCCGCCATCAGTTTCTCGCCCTTGAGGTCGATGTAGCAGATCTCGTTCTGCATCACCGGCCCGTCGACCTCCAGCGTGACCAGGTTGGCCACGACGCCTGCAACTGTTCCCTTGGTACTCATTCGACACCTGCCTTCACGTTGCGTTCACCACAGAGGACGCAACTGCGCGGTCTTCCTGCCATCTGCTCCGCCTCTGTGTCCTCCGTGATGCGATCTTGCATGCCCGTCCTCACGCATGGGCCGCAGCCGCGCCCGACGTCAGGTCGTTCACCAGCTGCTCCAGCCGTTTCTTGCCCTCGACGGCGTCGAGCCCCAGCCACCGCTCCACCATGCCCAGCTTGATACAGAACGCCAGGATCGTTTCCACCTGGAAATACGCGAACTCGCTCAGCGAGTCGAGCATCTGCCACCGGATCGTATCGATACCCTTCTCCTGCTCCACCAGGTTGTCGGCCGGCAGCGCGAACACGCGCTCACTCCAGGGCGCCAGTTGACTCAGTCCGAAGTCGGGCGCCGTGCTTCGCAGGATCTGCTCCACCACCTCGGAGCGCCCGACAAGCACCGTGCTCAGCCGCGAGCGAGGGTCTTCCCCCGCGCGGCGGGCCGTCTCCCGCACGTTGCGTGCCGCCAGCACGTTGCGCAGATCGCAGTCGAACGAGTACCAAGCGGCCACAAACTCGTTGGGGTGGCCGCTCATCTCGTCGTAGAACAGCCAGGCAAGCTGGTCGGCCGGCCTGAGACCGGCAAACAGCTCGCGCCCCTCGCGCCGCGCTTCCACGAATGTGGCCGCGTACGCCGGGAGCGCCTCGGGCGTCTTCAGCTCCTGTGCCAGATCCTCTTCAGAAAACACCCCACGCGAGTCAAACGGCGCGCCGCTCGAGTCGAGCATGGCCACGATGGTGCGGTTGTCAAACGGGTAGCGGATCGCCTTCAGCAGTTCCCGATCATCCGCCTCGAACTGCTCCTCGAAGTCGGCCAGCACCTCAGCCAGGGAGACCACGTTCCGGGTCTCGTCGAGAAGCAGGTCCGGAAGACCTGCCACAAGGTAGTAGTAGCTGCGGCTCATGGATGCTTATTCGCCGAAGAGGAACGCCCGGGTCCGCGGCCTCAGGAAGCCTTTGAAAAACTCCTGGAAATCCTCGTCGGTCAGACTTACCTTGTAGCCCCCGTCGGCGCGGCCCACCTGCATGCCGGCTTTCACCGAAGGCGAGAACGTGATCGACACGCCCTTGCCGAGCATGGCACCGGCCTGTGCCTTCAGCGCGCCCTCGAGCTTGTCCTGCTGCGCCTTCGGCAGAAGCACCTCCATCGAGGGACTCTCGCCCGAGCCGCCGCTCCAGTTCGCTGCAATCTGCTTGATAAGCTCGGCCACCAGGGAGGGATCGGCGAGTGATTGCGCAATCGGCTCGTCCACCGAGGCCGTGATCGCTTCGACAATCCGCTGTTTCACCACCGAGAGCGCCTGCTGGCCGGCAAGCTTGATATCGGCCTCCATGTTGCGCTTCAGCTCCTCGCCCTGCTTCCGCGCCTCCGCCACGACCGCTTCGGCCTGCTTCCGCGCCTCGGCCAACTGCCCGTCAGCCTTTCCGCGTGCAGCCTTGAGTATCTCCTCGGCCTTCTGCTCGCCTTTCTGCACGCCTTCCTGGAAAATCTTCTCGGTCAGTTCCTGGATCTTCTGCTGCATCTGCGGTCTCCCGGTGCCGAACTACGGTGATTCAAGAGGACAGGCAATATACAACGTGAGGGGGGGAAGTGTCCCCCTCGCTGCGGCCCGTGCGCGCGCGCCATTCCGCCGTACGGCGGCCCGCCGCACGCCCGCAACGCCCCATGTGGAAACGGCACCGTGACGGTGCCGTTTGGGTCCAGAATGTGTTGTCCTTGCGTCCGGCACAGCGGCCGGAGTGTCCCTGCTCACATCGCCTGGGCCGCCGAGACCGCGGGGTGCTGGTACTGCTCCACCGCAAGGTGGCTCTCCACACCGCAGGCGGCGAGCGTGTCGGCGAGGACACTCAGCGATACCGGCTTGAACAGGCAGTACGACGCGCCCTTCGCCTTCGCCTCGCTGACAGTGGAGAGCTGACTCCAACCGGTCAGCGCAATCAGCCGCATCTGCGGCCATACAACATGGATACGCTGCATCAACTCGTAGCCCGACATGTCACACAGGCTCAGGTCGATCAGCGCAACGTCAAACGGGGTCTTCTCGCACAGCCGGAGAGCCTGGGAACCGGTGAGTGATGCCGCCAGTTTCAGTTCATTCCCCGCAATCTCGCGAACCATTTCCTTGAGCAGTCCCAGCCACAACGGATCGTCATCCACACACAGGATACGCATGACACACCTCCCACGAACGCCACCTCGTCTGCACGCCGCCCCGTCCGAGCCCGCCTGAGCCCGTTCGTCGACGCGCATCCTACCTCTCGCCGACCTCCGCCCGCGACAGCACATCCAGCATCAACCGCAGCATCGCGGCCGACCGACGGTGCGTGCCCGCCGGTGCTCCCTGCCGCTCATCCTCGATAAGCAGATGCAGGTACGTGTCCAGCATCGCCTCGGCCGGAACCCGCGTCCCTGGAGCGCCTTCTGCCGGCATGAGCCACTCGCGCGTACAGATCATGTCTCTTCCTCTTGCTGAGCTGTGGGTAGTGCACCGGAGGCACGCAGGCGTCACAATGCGGCCGGCACTGCAGGCGGAAACGACGGAGCAGGAACTGGCCGGCCGCACGCTGTCGCTCGTGAGCAGGAGGTGAAGTCGGACGCCTGCGGCCTCGTCGGTGCAACCCACACTTTCAAAGAGACACCCCGGCCGTCTCACCAGTGTCCGGTCTCGAGCAGTCCCGACGACCGGGGTGTTGACACTGAACCGAAGTACCGCCGGAATCACAGATGTTCTATCGTGCTGGCAGAC
The DNA here is from genome assembly GCA_964546395.1 of uncultured Fibrobacterota bacterium. Classification (GTDB taxonomy): domain Bacteria; phylum Fibrobacterota; class Chitinivibrionia; order Chitinivibrionales; family CAZJJT01; genus CAZJJT01. The sequence goes on along the minus strand of CAZJJT010000284.1, from coordinate 288 downwards.
TCTCGTTGGCTGCGTATTGATGCTGTCTGCCGGGTACGCCGTTTCAGCCGCCCATACGTAGCACCAAATGGCGTGCCAGACTCCCTATCTCTATTATTATCAGTGTATTATATTGACTGACCCATGGTGGGACCACCGAAGAGGTGCACGTATCGTATCATCATGATACTCATCTGCACCCCCTTCCCTCTGGACAGTCGAGTATCGCAATGATACAGGGCTCTCTCTGATCCTGCCCGGTGTCCTGACGGGCACCTTGGAAGTATCATAGTGATACTCTATCCGGCA